>JAWOEP010000101.1:0-2692 GCA_046482705.1 Desulfotignum sp. | reverse complement strand
ATCCTGCGATATCCATAACACCGGTGACTTTTTCCACAGTGGCTTTTAGCCCGGTTTCGGACACGGCTTCGGCCACAATTTTCCCGGTTTGTTCGCATTTGGGTGATCCAGGGCCCAGTATTTTGATTTCCATGATGTGACTCCTTTAAATGAATGATATGTTCTGGGTTTTACATTAAACGACAAAAGTACCGTAGATCATGCCGGCAATGGTTGACATCACAACGATGATGGTACAGAAGACAGCGGTTTTTTTTGCGCCCATGACGCTTGCTATGACCAGCATGTTGGGCAAAGACAGGGCAGGGCCTGCCAGCAGCAGGGCCAAAGCAGGGCCCTTGCCCATGCCGGCGCCCAGAAGTCCCTGGAGAATCGGGACTTCGGTCAGGGTGGCAAAGTACATGAAGGCCCCGGCCACCGAGGCGAACAGGTTGGCCCACAGGGAGTTGCCTCCCAGCAGGGTCTGGATGTACTGCTCGGGTATCAATGCAGAGTGTCCGGGCCGGCCCAGCAGAAATCCCGCCACGATCACACCGGCAAACAGCAGCGGAAAGATCTGTTTCATGAATCCCCAGGTGGATTCGATCCAGGACACGCGTTCATCTTTGGTGAACCAGGCTTTGAGCATCCATCCCAAAGCAATTAGAAGAATAATGGTGATAACCCATTTGGCGGCAAAGATGGCCGGCCAGAGCCCTGTGGCATCCGGAGCCGGTTTGGCAAAGGCGGCAAAAATAAGGATCAGCACCATGGTCAGAATATAGATGCTGTCCTGGAAAAGGGTTCGGCCCTTGTCCTCTTCATCCGGCACATAGATCTTGCCCCCGGTTCTGGCCATGTCATCTTTTTTAAAAATCACCGACATCAGCAGGCCCGTGATGATTGCGAATACAACGGCACCAATGGCCCGTGCTAAGCCCAGCTGCCATCCCAGGATCTTGGCGGTCATGGAGATGGCCAGGACATTGATGGCCGGACCGGAGTACAAAAATGCCGTGGCCGGACCGATGCCGGCGCCCCTGGTGTAGATGCCGGCAAACAGGGGCAGCACCGTGCAGGAGCAGACCGCCAAAATGGTGCCGGACACAGATGCCACGGAATAGGACAGTATTTTATTGGCCTGAATACCGAAATATTTGAGCACCGATGCCTGGGACACGAACACGGCAATGGCACCGGCAATGAAAAAGGCCGGAATCAGACAGGTCAGTACATGTTCCCTGGCATATTCCTGGAGCATCAGGAATGCTTCCAGCCCGGACTGCCGGATAACCGGGTCGGCCCAGGGCATGAAATAGGCCATGAGAAACAACGCCACCAGAATGAGCAGTTTGGTTTTTTCTTTCATTATGGAAAACTCCTTGAGGAAACAATCAATTCCGGTTCAATATGATATTGCGGTCAATGGCGGGCAGTGTCTGAACCATTGTTTGCACTTCCGGATCATCTTCCAGCCAGTGGTGAAGATGGCTGATCAGGCTGGCGGCAAACGGGCTCTGGGTGCCGTCCGCCAGTTTGTAGTTCACCCACAGCCCGTTTTTCTGATAGGTGATCAGGCCGGCATCCTCCAGGATCTTGAGGTGCTTGCTGGTGGTGGACTGGGCTTTGTCCAGGGCGGTCTGGATTTCACACACGCACATGGTTTTGTGCTGAAGCATTTTCATTATCCGGACCCGGGCAGGATCAGACAGGGCTTTCATCACTTTGATAAATTCTTTCATGCTATATTCCTGTTATCTAAAAAAAACATATCAAACCGCTGGTGAAGTCCGGGCAGCCATATGTCAGCAGTACCTGCTTTCCGGCTGCCGGAGTGTTGTCTTGTCCCTATATATCGTTAAAACGGAATATATAGCTGTGAGATCTGTTTGTCAATACCTGCTGGAAATTTATCAGGGAGGTGTTATGCACCCGGTCAAAAAAACACACCCGCAGCAGGCAACCGGAGTTGCCTGCTGCGGGTGTGAAAAATATTGCATATGGTTAGGGCTGAAGGTGGCCGGAAACCCTGACCCGGATATCTCTTTTGGGGATGGTATCTGTTTCCAGAACAATGATATCAAAATACCTGCCGGTCCCTTGTTTTTTGTTGTTGACGGTCAGCAGAAAATAAATGTCCGGCGGGGTTCCTTTTTTTTCAATGGTAAAGTCAATGTCTTTGCCCACCTTTGCCTGTGCACTGGTGATGTCAAAATCCGGAACTGCAGCCGGGACGATCTTTACCCGGGCCGAGATCTTTTCACCCGGTTTTCCCCGGAGGCTGACAATCTCCGGGGTCAGGCGCGCTATTGGTCTGACTTCTCCGGACATGGAAACGGTGAATATCCGGTAGGCAGGGTCATTGGTGTGGATTTTAACCACTTGTCTGACCATTCTGCCGCCATACCCCTGTGTTGACAATGTAACCTTAATCTTTCCTTCTTCCCCCGGAAGAATCAGCCGGTCACTGGTAGCTGCGGTGCACCCTCAGCCGGATTCAATCTTGAGGATTTCCAGGGGGGTGGTGCCGGTATTGGTCAGAATGAATTCATGGGTAACCATATCCCCTTCAATGACCGGATCAAATTTGTAACCAGGGTCTGTTATAGAAGTGCTGGGGGTTCCCTGGGTTGTGGATGATGAGGTGTCTGCATACAACGGCTGGATCCACAATAAAACCAGCATCAGCAGGAATAACCATTTTTTCATTTAC
>JAWOEP010000076.1:0-9904 GCA_046482705.1 Desulfotignum sp. | reverse complement strand
GGACCAACCGGACGAAACTGCTGGTATCAGTTCTGGCATTCATCTTAGTTTTGGGGCTGACTGCCGGGGTTCAGGCCAAGACCTTTCGGTTCACCTGCCAGAATGTGAATGCAATGGAGCATCCGGGCTGGAAAGTTATTGCCCAGATGGCAGATGACCTGAAAATCATGAGCCAGGGTCAGATCCTCATTGACCAGGTAGGACCCGGGGGCCTGGTAAAATCTCCCCAGACATTTGAAACCACCGGGTCCGGGGCCATTGATATGGCCATCACCTATGGCGCCTACCATGGCGGTATTGTCCCGGTGGCTGCCACCAGTTTTGCGCTGCCCGGGGATCCCAGGGATATGTGGGAAACCCTGAACTTCTATTATGATGAAGGGGGTCTGGATTTTCTGCGCACCCAGTATGCCAAACACGGGGTGTATTATGCAGGTGCCATGGTGTGGCCCGGGTATGGCATGTTCTCCCGGAAAAGTGTGGAAAGCCTGGAAGACATCAGAAAGCTCAAGGTAAGGGCAGCCGGTACCATGGCCACCATGCTGCACGGTATGGGTGTGTCCACGACATTTATCCCTTTTGCTGAAATTTATGTCGCCATGTCCCGGGGTGCCATCGATGCCACGGTGAGTGGATCCCATGCGGAAAACTACCTCCAGAACCTGCACGAGGTCGGCAAATACATGGTGGTACCTGATTTTTCAGGGGTACAGACCCTGGAAGTGCTGGTGAACAAAGCCAAATTCGACAGCATGCCCGACCACCTTCAGGTGATGTTTGAAAACGCCATTCAAAAATCTTCCCTGGATTTTACCAGGTCTTTCATGCAGATGGAAAAAAGAGCGGAAACAGACATGATGGAAGCAGGGGTTGAAAAAGTTGTTCTGCCCCAGGGTACAGTGGATGAAATCAAAAAAGCCTCAGATGCCATCTGGGACGAGGTGGCTGCAAAAGATGAATTTTCCGCCCAGTATATTGACATGATCAGAAAACACCTGAAAGAGCTCGGCTACTAAAAGACAAAAAAAAGTATAAAACATTCCGGGACGGGAAACCAGCCCGGAATGTGAATTTTAACATCGTAACATAGGGGTGACCATGCAGAAACTGGAACAATCCATAGCTTTTATAGGGGGCATGAATCGGCGCCTGGGGATGATGTCGTCCTTTGTGTTGATCCTGATCATGCTGTTTTTGTGTTATGAGGTGTTGATGCGCTATTTTTTCAATTCCCCCACCATCTGGGTGCATGAGCTTTCCGGATTCTCCTTTGCATTTTATCTTGCCCTGACCGGTCCCTGGCTTTTGCAGCGCAAAGAGCATGTCAGCGTGGATATTGTTTACAGCAGATTTCCTTTTCGGTTCAGGCTGTTTGCCGATATTGTCGCACATATCGTGTGTCTCGTCTTTTTTGTGGTGCTTTTCTGGGTGGGGGGCAAAGACATGCTACACACCTTTGAAATCAACCAGCATTCCTACACGGTCTGGGGACCGCCCCTGGGACCGGTGAAACTCTTTGTTCCCGTTGCTGCAGCCCTTTTTATTCTTCAGTCATTGGCAGGCATTTGTGACACCATTCTCACATTCAAAAAGGAATCTGCAAAATGAGCCCGGTCATTATTGTTCTGTTAATGTTTCTTGCACTGGTGGTGCTCTTTGTTCTGGGCACACCTGTGGCATTCGCCCTGGGAACTGTGGGGCTGGCTTTTATCGTGACCGTTCTGGGGCCGGCAAAACTCCAGATTCTGCCCCATGCGGTCTTTGCCCAGATGTCCGGGGAGGTGCTCATGGCCATCCCCTTATTTATTCTTATCGGCAGCCTCCTGGATAAGTCCGGGATTGCCGATGACATGTTCGAGCTGATCTACAAATGGCTGGGGCCCATGCCTGGTGGTCTGGCTGTGGGCACCGTCCTGGTCTGTGTGGTCATTGCCGCCATCGTGGGCATCGTTGGGGCTGCCACCGTGACCATGGGGCTGATTGCCCTGCCGGCCATGCTCAGCCGAAATTATAAAAAAGAGATCGCCATCGGCTGTATTTCCAGCGGCGGGGCCTTAGGGTTTCTCATTCCCCCCAGTGTGACCATGATTGTCTATTCCTCGGTTACCGGCGTTTCCATCGGAAAAATGTTTCTGGGAGGAATTCTTCCCGGCCTGCTCCTTGCCGTGTTGTATATCATTTACATCATCATCAGGAGTTTTGCCCAGCCCGGCATCTGTCCAGCCATCCCCAAAGAGGAACGCGCCACCTGGGGGGAAAAATTTTTGGCCCTCAAAGGCCTGCTCCTTCCTTTTCTGCTCATTTTTTCCATCATGGGTACGATTTTCATGGGTCTGGCCACTCCCACCGAAGCATCGGCCGTCGGAGCGCTGGCCGCCATCGGGGTGGTGGGCCTTCACGGCAAGCTGTCCTGGAAGGTTTTTTCCTCTTCTTTGTACAGAACCTCCCGGCTCGGCAGTATGGTGTTGTGGATTATTATCGGGGCTCTGGCTTTTTCTACGGTTATCAATTCTTTGGCCCTTCCTGCTTTTTTAACCCAGATCATTGAATCTGTGGGCCTTAATCCCTGGACTGTCCTCATTGCCATGATGGCCAGTCTCTTTTTTCTGGGTATGATCATGGACGATCTGCCAATTATCATGATTACCACGCCCATCTATGTGCCCATTATCACCAGCCTGGGGTTTGACCCCCTCTGGTACGGTATTCTGTTTATTCTCAACATGCAGATGGCGTATCTGACGCCCCCGTTCGGGTTTGTTCTTTTTTACATGAAAGGGGTGGTGCCCGAAGGCATTACCATGGGAGACATCTACCGGTCTGTGGGACCCTTTATTTTTCTCCAGGCCATCGGCCTGATCATTGTCATGCTTTTCCCCCAGATCTGTTTGTGGCTGCCCGCTATGATGGGATGATGGCAGATGGAATTTTTACAGCGGATTTATTAGATTTGAAACCAGGATTGGATTATGAAACCAGAAGACAACAAAGTGATGCGGCTGCAGGATGCCGTTGAAAAATATGTTACAGACGGGTGCCACCTGTCCATCGGCGGCTTTACCCTGAACCGCAATCCCATGGCGGCGGTGTATGAAATCATCCGGCAGAAGATAAGAGATCTGCATGTGTATGCCCATTCCAACGGCCAGGGGGTGGATGAGCTGATCGGGGGCGGGTGTGTGTCCCATCTGGAGATCGCCTATGGCGGCACCGGCAAGTTCATGCCCACCTGCATCCGGTTCAAAAAAGCGGTCCAGGAACAAACCATTATTGTGGAAGATTATTCCAACTTCCAGATGACCCTCAGGTTTCTGGCCGGGGCCATGGGCATTGCCTTTCTGCCCACCAGGTCTTCTCTGGGAACCGATATCATCAACAAATGGGGATTTCCCAAAGAATTCAGAAAACAGCATGACCTAATTCCCAACCAGAAACTGGTGGTAATGGACAACCCCTTTGACGGATGGTGTGATACCAAAAAAGTGGTGCTGGTGCCGGCCATTACACCGGATGTGACCATTATCCATGTGCAGATGGCCGATTTCCGGGGTAACTGCCGCATCGAAGGGCTGACATTTGCCGATGTGGAGCAGGCCAAGGCGGCAAAGAGATTGATCATCACCTGTGAGGAACTGCTGGATGATGATTATCTCAAAAATGATCCGGACAGAAACCAGATCCCGTTCATCCATGCGGATGCCGTGGTAAAGGTGCCTTTCGGGGCCTACCCCGCAGCCTGTTACCGGTATTATGACTATGATGCCGCATATATGAAAGCCTATGCCCGGGCTGCAAAAGACGATGATGCGTATCAGCAGTATCTTACAGAATATATCTTTGATTGTCCCACCCATACCCATCTGCTGGACAAGGTCGGTAGAGCCCGCCTGGAATCAATTCTGGCGGATAGAAATCGAGGATATGCAAAGAATCTGGACCGAAAATAGGGAAAAAACCATGGACTATACATTAAAAGAATTGATGACCATCTGTGCGGCCAGAGAAATCAAAAATAATGACATTGTATTCTGCGGCACCGGCATCTCCATGCTGGCAGCCATGGCAGCCAAAAATATCAATGCCCCGGACAGTGTCATCTTTTTTGAAACCGGCGCCATTGATTCAAAGCTCGAAGATATTCCCCTGGCAGTGGCAGATCCACGGATCATGTACCATACCTCTGCCAACGGCGGGTTGATGGAAGCTTTCTGTACCATGCAGAACCCCATGTCAGGAGCAAGGATCGTGGGAATTCTGGGGGCGGCCCAGATCGATATTTACGGCAACCTCAACTCCACGGTGATCGGGGAATATGCGGCACCGGATGTGCGGTTTTCCGGCAGTGGCGGGGCCTGTGACGTGGCCTCATTTGTTTCCCGCAGCATCATCTTCATGAAGATGGAAAAGCGGAAATTCAAAAAAAAACTGGATTACCTCACCAGCCCCGGTTTTCTGGACGGACCTGAGGGACGAGAAAAGGCGGGTCTGCCCCCTGGCGGACCGGACAAGGTTATCACGGACATGGGGGTGATGGGGTTTGATGAACACACCAGGCAGATGTTTTTAATCGGCTGTTTTCCGGGTATCACCCCGGATATGATCCTGGACAATATGGAGTTCGAAATTCGGACCGACCGGGCCGTAGAAATTGCTGTTCCCACGGATACCGAATTGACCCTTCTGCGGGAAAAGTGTGATCCCCACGGCCTGATCCTGTAACCTGGAATTTCATTTGCCGGGCAGGACTGAACTGATAAAAAAAGTCTGCTGCCGGTTCCATGATGTCTGTATTATTTGCCAGACAATCAGGGAGAACCGGGTTTGGAGAGTGTCGGGTTATACGGCTTCATTTCATCTTCGGTAAGCTTTCTCATGTTTTCTCCACAGCAGACCAGATCGCCGTCTTTGCCTTCAAGCACAAGAACCACGTTGCCGCATACGTCACATTTGTAAATTTCATCTTTTTTTGGCATTTTTTTTCTCCTTTTTTTAAAAAATGGCTGGATTGCCTGTCTTTATATCATGATATCATGGACCGTTATCAATGCTTGATTCAGCCCTTTTTTATACTATGTACACGATGTAGACAAAACACAATACAGGGTTTCCTGTAATTGTTTACAAGTGGACACCCATTCCGCTAAAGAATCATGTCTCTTTTTTGCTGGGCGGGGCCATAAATTCCGGGCCCTTCGGGTCTTTTATATTATCGGCCAGAATTCGATCCACACGCTCTCTGGCATCGTGATCAAGTTCCCAGCCAAACACCTCGGGCAAAGGTGTCATCTGCCGGGGCGTACGGCCTCCCCAAAGAGCGATCTCCACCCCCTGATCCAAAATCCAGCGCACAGCCAGAGGCAAAAGATCCTTGTTCTTTTCAGCAGCCAGACTTTTGAGTTCATCTGCTGCCTTCAGATACTGGTCAAAACGGGGCTGCTGGAATTTGGGGTCAGCTTTCCGCAGGTCATCCCCCTTAAATTTCCGGTCACGGTGCATTTTCCCGCTCAAAAGCCCCCTGCACAGGGCGCCGTAAGTCATCAAGGCGATGTTATTGACTTTGCAGTACGGGAAGATATTGTTTTCTATGCCCCGCTCAAAAATATTATACGGGGGCTGGCACAGATGAATGGGGGCTTCCCTGCGAAAAGCATCCATCTGTTCTGGTGAATAATTCGATACCCCGATTGCACCGATTTTTCCCTGCTGCAGGAATGTATTCATTATCCCGGCAGTTTCTTCAACAGGCACCAGCGGATCCGGCCAGTGCACATAATAGATATCAATATGATCTACACCAAGGCGGCGCAAAGAATCATCAATCTCCTGCCCAAGTCTCCGGGGGGAGGCATTGCGCACGACCTTTTCATCATCGGTCCATTCCAGTCCCGCTTTGGTGGCAATATATACCTGTTTGTCTTTCTTATACTGCTTCAGGGCTTTGCCCACAATTTCTTCGGATCGTCCAAACCCGTATACCGGAGCCGTGTCCACCAAATTCACCCCCTGATCCAGGGCCGCGTGAATGGTTGCAATTGACTGGTTCTCATCGGTTCCTCCCCACATCCACCCCCCAATGGCCCAGGTTCCCAAGGCCACACGGGAAACTTTGATATCTGTTTGGGAAATGGTCACATATTCCATATTGTTCTCCTTTGCTTTGGCGTATATTTATCCTTTTCTGCATGCCTGCCGAATTGCATTGTTTTCAGATATATCAAACCCCGAGAGAAGACCATATGGTGGAAAACCACCATTTCAAGTTTTTTGAATATGCAACCAACCTGTTTTGGCCTTGTGTGCGGATTGAACTAAACACCGGACAGAAGAGACAAAACATGTGACCCTGAAACCCAGGCCCGTCCTGAAAAGCATGGTCAACCAAGGTGGTCAATACGGCCGGATAATCGCCTGACCCTTTGTCAATGCTTCTTTACATACAGCGGGGAAATATCCCTCAGGGTGACCACAATATTTTTTAAGGCACCCAAAAATTTGGTGATGTCTTCTTCGGTATTGTCCACACCATAGCAGATAACCAGGGTACCCTGGGCATCGGCATGGTCCAGTCCGATGGACATCAATACGTGGGAAGCACGCAAAGACCCGGTGGCACAGGCGGAACGGGTGGATACGGCAATGTCTTCATCATCGAGCATGAGCATCACGCTTTCGCCCTCGATATATTTGACAGACACCGATACCAGGTTGGGCAGGCTGTAATCCAGGGGTGTGTTGACAATATATTCGTCAATATAGTTGGGCAGTTCCGTGACCAGTTTGTTTTTGAGTTTTTCCAGATGGACCAGCCGGGAATGCATATGCTGTCTGGCCTGGTCCGCTGCCACGCCCATACCGATAATGCCCAGCAGATTTTCCGTGCCGCCGCGTTTGCTGGCTTCCTGAACCCCGCCGTCCAGTAAAGGCCATATCATGGTTCCCCGTCTGATGTACAGACCACCCACACCGGTGGGCCCATAAAATGTGTTGGCGGCAAAACTCACCAGATCTGCTCCCATTTTCTGAACATCAAAGGGCATAACTCCCACGGAATCCACTGCATCCGTGTGAAAGATGATTTTCTTTTCCCTGGTGATTTTGGCGATTTCTTCAATGGGCTGGAGTGTGCCGGTTTCATTATTGGCATGCATGACCGAAACCAGGATGGTGTCATCGGTAATGGCTTTGGCAATATCCGCGGGATCTACTCTTCCCTTGTTGTCAACGGAAACAGATGTGATTGTAAATCCCTGGCTCTTTAACCGTTTACAGCTCCGGATCACCGAATTGTGTTCGATGTTGGTGGTGATGATATGCTTGCCCTTTTCCGCATTGGCCCATGCCACGCCTTTAATGGCGTGGTTGACCGACTCGGTACCGCCGGAGGTGAAGACGATCTCTTTCGGGGTCTTGGCATGCAGCAGACCGGCTACTGATTCCCGGGCTTTTGCCAGGGCCTCGGCTGCCTGCTCTCCTTTTTTGTGCTGGCTGGAAGGATTGGCGTAATCATTGTTGATGGCATTGATCATCGCCTGCTTTACTTCAGGGATCAAGGGTTTGGAAGATATGTGGTCCAGATTAATAATTTTCATTTTTGATCCGCCTTTTCATGGGTTCGTATTAATGGTGATCTTCAACCAAATCAGACTGGCATGCTTTGCAGAAAGGTGCCTCCTCTTGAATTTCAACATCACAATACGGGCAATAGCATTTTTCGTCAGGGTTGTGTTCATGGGGTTCTTTTCTTTTGATTTCAGCCGGTGCTTTTCCTTCTTTGCGGGCTTCATAATCTTTTATAGCCAGTTGCAGTGCGTCCGCACCCAGGTTTGAGCAGTGAAGCTTGTTTTTCGGCAGCCCTTCCAGGGCATTGGCCACATCCTTGTTGGTAATCCTTTTTGCCTCTGAAAGGGGTTTGCCCTTTGCTATCTCGGTGAGCATACTGGATACAGCAATGGCGGAACCACACCCGAATGTCTGGAATTTGATATCATCAATGACGTCATCTGTTATCTTCAAATAGATGGTCATCATGTCGCCGCACAATGGGTTGCCGACTTCTCCAACCCCGTTTGCATCCTCTATGACACCTACATTGCGTGGATTTCTGAAATGGTCCATAACGGTTTTAGAATACATGGAATTTCCTCCTTGATTTGTGTCAAAGGCCTTGACAAAATTTTGATTTGTCTTTGGTTTCACTCGGCCTTAATAGGCATAATTATAATCATACTTCTCATTAAGTAAACACGCAAAATTGAATAAGAAAAATCAGCCACCCTCATCAATGTGACCTTTAATCTATAGCGCCTGGAAAACCTGCTGCATAGGTCTGTTGCCCTGGGAGATCGGATAATCCAGCGGGTCCATGACGCGATATTGACCGGTTCTTTTTTTTTTGCTATATGGCTCTATACCCAAACAGGAGTTTTATCCCATGGCAAAGCATGAAACTGAGCGGTCCTGGCACCATATGACAGCCCATACAGCGGCCCGGGCATTTGAGGTGGATTTGTCCGGGGGACTGGCTGATGACGATGTTTTCAAACGACGCGGGCAGTACGGCAGCAATACCCTGACCACCCGGAAAACCCAGGGACCATTGACGCGGTTCCTGCTGCAGTTCCACCAGCCCCTGGTGTACATCCTGCTGGCAGCCACCCTGGTCACCCTGTTTCTCCAGGAATGGGTGGAATCTCTGGTGATTTTCGGGGTGATCCTCATCAATTCTGTTATCGGTTTTATTCAGGAATCCAAAGCCTTAAAGGCCATTGACGCGCTGGCCCGGGCCATGGTGAGTGAAGCCCTGGTGATCCGGAATGGTGAACGGCAGAAAGTGCCGGCCAGCGACCTGGTGCCGGGGGACATTGTCCTGATTCAGTCCGGCGACAAAGTGCCGGCGGACATACGCCTTTTTAAAACCCGGGAACTGCGTATCGATGAGAGTACGCTGACCGGGGAGAGCGTGTCTGTTCAGAAGAGCGAAGACAGCCTGGAGCAGGACACGGACCTGTCGGACCGGAAAAACATGGCCTATTCGTCCACCCTGGTGACCCACGGGACCGGGCAGGGAATTGTTATTGCCACCGGAGACCATACCGAGATCGGCCGCATCAACGATCTGATTTCATCGGCTGAGATTATCGCAACACCCCTGACCATCAAAATCGGGCAGTTCAGTCATGTGCTGCTGTATGCCATCCTCGGGCTGGCAGTGGTCACTTTTCTGGTGGGATTCCTGCGGGGCCAGGACTGGATCGACATGTTCATGGCATCCGTGGCTTTGGCGGTCAGCGCCATTCCCGAAGGGCTGCCCGCGGCAATCACCATTATGCTGGCCATAGGCGTTTCCCGCATGGCCGACCGCCATGCCATCATCCGGAAGCTGCCTGCCGTGGAAACCCTGGGCAGCACCACGGTGATCTGTTCGGACAAGACCGGTACCCTCACCCGGAATGAGATGACGGTCACCGACATGTATGCCGGCGGAGCCCAATATGCGGTTTCCGGGGTGGGGTACGCCCCCGAAGGCGATATCTCGACTGAAAACAGCGGACCGGCCCCCGGCGAAAACAAGGCACTGGAACTGCTGCTGACAGCCGGCATGCTCTGCAATGATTCGGTCATCCGGAAAAAAGGGGATGCCTATGATGTCCAAGGAGACCCCACTGAAGGCGCCCTGATCGTATCGGCCATGAAAGCCGGCTTTTCCGGGAAAGAATTGGAATCCATGTTCCCCCGGATCGATTCGTGGGTAGTTCCTCTACGATATATTCCATCTCTTCGTTTAGAACGAATTTACTCATGGTAAATCCCTTCGTCCCATCCTCAAACTCTATGTTGAATGCTGGGAACTTTTGGCAGACCGGGAGCATCTGGCAGCAGCAGTGGGTCGAACGCCACGGCCGCG
>JAWOEP010000003.1:0-3628 GCA_046482705.1 Desulfotignum sp. | reverse complement strand
TCCCAGCTCGGTGCGGCGGGTTTTCAGGGTGTTGGTGCGCAGGGTGACCGGCGGGATCTGGTTGACATGCCGGCACAGTCCCAGGGTGGTATCAGGGCCATACCGGTTGAGCCAGCGCTGGGCAAGCCACAGGGGAAGGGAGTGGACCACACTGATATGCTCCACAATATTTTTGTGCTGATCCGGCCACACCAGGGAATCAATCTTTCTGGCCGCATTCCTGAGCACGGCATTCACAAATCCGGCAATTTTTTTCCCCTCCCGGGCCTTGGCCAGATCCACAGCCGTGTTTATGGCGGCAAAATCAGGCACCCTGTCCAGAAACCGCATCTGAAACACCGCCATGCGCAGAATATAGATCACAGAAAGATCCATGCGGGCAATTTTGGTGTTGGAAAAGGCCTGGATGATGAAATCCAGAAAATTGCGGTGGCGCAGCACCCCGAACACAATGGCATGGCACAGGTTCTTGTCCTGCTGGGTCAGGCCTGCCAGCTGGGGCCGGAATGCATCCAGGGCCCGGTCCAGGGTGGTCTTTTTTTTGGCAGCGTGCAGCAGGATATGCAGGGCTGTCTTGCGGGTGTCCAGGGCCATGGATCACGCAAACCGTGCAGGCAGGTCAATGGGATGTCCCCGCAAAAATGCGTCTGCAGACATCCGTTTGCCCGAGGTGCCCATGATCTCCTGGATAATGACCCTGTCTTTGCCGGCAGCCACATGGATGCCCTGGTCGTCCAGGGCAATGACGGTTCCCGGAAGGGCAGGGGTGTCCTCGCCAATATCTTCGCCAATGTCTCCATCTTCGGCTGCAGCTGTAAAAATCTTCAGACGGGTGTCCCCAAGATGGGTAAATGCCCCGGGCCACGGGTTCATGGCATTGATATGGGCCACCACCTGCCAAGAGGAAAGTGCCCAGTTTATGCAGCCGTCCTGTTTTTTGAGCATGGGGGCATAGGATGCGCTGTCATGGTCCTGGGGGGTCGGGGTCAGGCGGTTGCTGTTGATTTGGTCAATGGTGGTGATTATCAGGCCCGCCCCCATGGCAGAAAGCCGGTCATGCAGGCTCTGGGCCGTGTCCTCCGGATGGATGGGGGTTGATTCCTGCAGCAGCATGTCACCGGCATCCAGCGCTTTGGCCATGATCATGGTGGTGATCCCGGTCATCTTTTCCATGTTCCGGATGGCTGCCTGGATAGGGGCGGCCCCCCGGTATCTGGGCAGCAGAGAGGCATGGATGTTCACCGGGTATTTTTTGGGGATATCCAGAATGCGCTGAGACAGGATCTGGCCGAAGGCGGCCACCACAAAATAGTCCGGTGCCAGGGCGGACAGGCGGGCAGCTGCATCATCGGTATTGAGTTTTTCCGGCTGAAAAATATCCAGGCCCAGAGCCTGGGCCGCTTTTTTCACCGGCGGCGGCGTAAGTTTTCTTCCCCTGCCTTTGGGCCGGTCCGGCTGGGTGACCACCAGGCAGATTTCAAAATCTTTCCGCGCTGCCAGGGCCTGTAACGGGGGAACAGCAAAATCCGGGGTGCCCATGAAAATGATGCGTGTCCTGGATGTATCTGTCATGATGCCCGGGCTTCTTTGATCTGCTTTAAAATCCGTTTTTTATACATGGCCCGCTTCAGGGCGCTGATCCTGTCAATGAACAGGATTCCGTCCAGATGGTCGATCTCATGCTGCATGATCACGGCTGCCAGTCCCCGGGCTTCAAATTCCAGGTCCCTGCCGTCCATGTCCCGGGCCCGGACCCGGACCGTTTCATACCGCTTTACATCTGCCCTGAAATCCACAACACTCAGGCACCCCTCATTTTCAGAAAGATAGCTGCCTGATGCCTCTGTGATTTCCGGGTTGATGAGAGCCGTGATTTTTTCTTCGGTGCCGTCATCCTCGGGATCTGCGGCCCGGGCATTATACACCAGTATGCGCTTGTTCACACCCACCTGGGGTGCGGCAAGGCCTACTCCGGATTCCCGGGACATGGTTTCTCCCATGTCCCTGATCAGTTCACGGATTTCTTCATCAATGGTTTCCACTTTGGCAGATGGCTGTGACAAAGATTTCTCAGGATATGTGATTATTTTCAATAAAGCCATTTTTCTCAAGTACATCCTTTGCAATATCAATATCTTTTTGAATCTGTTCAGACAATTCTTCTATATTGGCAAATTTTTTCTCATCCCGGAGCCGGGCCACCATGTTCACCCGGATTCTTGTTTCATAAATATTTTTATCAAAATTGATGATATGCACCTCAATGGTAAACAAATGGTCATCAAAAGTGGGGGAAAATCCGATATTGGCAACCCCCATGAACGTGCCGTAAACAGTTTCCACAGTAACGGCATATACGCCGAACCTGGGGCACAGTTCATCGTGCAGCTTGATATTGGCGGTGGGACATCCCAGCTGGCTGCCCCCCCGGCTGCGGCCCTTGATCACCTTACCCCGGATCTGGTAATGGCGTCCCAGGTATTTTTTGGCCTCTTCCACCCTGCCGTCCATGACAATTTTTCTGATCCGGGTACTGGAGATGCGGTCTGCCTTGTCCGGCGCATCACTGATCCAGTTTGCCACAATGGTTTCAAATCCCAGAATCCGGCCCTTTTTTTTTAAAAGATCAATGTTACCTTTTCGGTCTTTTCCAAATGTATAATCCGGTCCTGTAATGATCGCTTTCATACCGATTTTATTCACCAGAATGTCAGTGATGAAATCATCAGCAGAGATGGCGGCAAATTCTTTGTCAAATCTGAGGCAGATCACCACATCAATGCCTGATTGTGCCAGAAGTTCCATTTTCTGGTCATGGCGGGTGATCAGCGGGGGACTGGAAATGCCCAGGGCCCGCAAAGGATGGGGCTCGAATGTCAGGGCCACAGATGTGCCGGATATCTCGTCCGCTTTTTTGATGACCTGGCGGAGCAGTGCCTGATGCCCCTTGTGCACACCGTCAAAATTGCCGATGGTAACCACCGCATTTTTAAATGGTGTGGTAATCTGATCCAGAGTTTCAACTAATTGCATATTTCCCTTTACAGCATATAATAATATTCTTGACAAAACCTGTAAACACATATATATATCCCAACCATCGCTTTTACGCAATGCATAAATTGCCGGCGGCAGAGCGGTCAAAAGATGTGCCGAAGTGGCGGAATTGGTAGACGCACCAGTTTCAGGGACTGGCGAGCGCACGCTTGTGGGAGTTCGAATCTCCCCTTCGGCACCATCTTTCTTTAAGATCCAAAGCCGAAGTGGTGGAATTGGTAGACACGCTAGACTTAGGATCTAGTCCCGCAAGGGGTGGGAGTTCAAGTCTCCCCTTCGGTACCATGCAATAAAGACGGGCGTTTCAGGGATTTTCAAGTGAATTTCTGGAAGGCCCGTTTTTGGTGCAGGTGACATTTTAATGCGGTTTTTAATGTGGTTTGGTTTTAATGCGGTTTCAGGGCTGCAAACCCCATAAGGCGTTTCTTTGCAAATCGCAGAATGTAGGTGAATTTTTTCAGGTTTCATTCACCAGCAACACCCAAGGGTTGAACCTGAAGTGTTAAAAATATCCATCCTTTTTTGACCATTTTCCTGCCTATGTGCTGTTTTGCAATCTCCACCAAATTCA
>JAWOEP010000400.1:0-14339 GCA_046482705.1 Desulfotignum sp. | reverse complement strand
CTCATTTTTCTGCTGGCGCAGCGCTTTCAGGTTGGCCCTGGCTTTTTCCCGGGCTGCCTGGGTCATCTGGTCCCAGTTGTTGTCAACGCGGCTTTCCAGTGCCTCTATTCGGCCGTCGACCTTTTTAATTGCCTGATCGGCCTCTTTGACTGCCTGATCGCGCTGGTCAACAGTGTATTGCTGAAGGGTGTTGATCAGTTCCTTTGTTTCCTTTTTAACATCCTGGGCAGTGACGGTGTTATTGCCGGATTGCGCTTGTACAATTGGCATAAAGCAGAACACCATCACTGCTATCATATTTAGAATTAACCTGTTTTTTCTCATAGTTTGTTTCCTTAATATAAAAATATGAATAATTTTGTTTTGTCTTTATCAACTGAAACGTGATGCAGCCGATTTGATGGAACTGCTGAGAGAATCCCAAGCACTGTCGATGCCGGCCTTGAGATCTTCCCAGACGTCATCACCAGCTTCCTTGAGTTCATCAAGCCTTTTACCGGCCTCGTCCTGCATCGCCCGCAGCTCTTCAATCTGTTTGTAATATTCCAGCTGAGCATCTGCTTCGGCTGAATCAGCCTTGGCTTTAAGCTTGTCAATTTCCGCAATCCATTCATCCAGTTTGCTCTGCAGTTTCTTTTCGTAGGCTTCTTTCATACTCATATTTTCACTCCTTTGGTGTGTTGTGTCTCCCCATCGGGGAGTGCGATTCCGGTCAACCTGTTTTATCCCCAAATCCAGCAAGCCTTCCAGCCAGTGCACCGCCATACCAATGAAAAAGATTCATCTGCCTGGGGGCAGAAACGCTTCAGCAATGTTACGGACACCCGCCAGATCTTCCGGAAGCACCAGGTTTTTTTTTGCACAGGACAATGCCCGTTTCGAATGGAGGACTGCGGCATTGTACATGGCATTGTCTCCGGCTGCAGCCAAAGTTTTCAACGCCTTTTGCAGCCGGATCATCACCGCCACTGATCCGCTTCCATCCCGGGTTATGGCTGTAAACGCATCATCGAACATATCCTTGACAGACAATGAGAGAACAGCAACCCGGTCATATTTGACATCACTGGCCGTTGTTTTTTCTCTGGACCTGTTCCACAAAAAAAACAGGCGTACCAGTATACCGATGATGTTAATGGCCGTTCCCGGATCATTAACCGCCGGGGACAGTGCACGGCCCGCAATCTGTGACAGAACAATGAGCCCGAAACGGGGATCTTCATCAAAGGTCCGCTCTCTGCCTATCTGAAATGCATCGCATATCCGGCGGCAATCCGCATCTGTAACAACCGGATGGGTTCTGTCAATATACGCCATCGGCCGTTCCGGGGTCACAAAACTTCCCGGCTGGACCATTACAGTGATCCGGGTTTCTGCTTCTTCTGCCCAGGTATGCAGTTCAGCCACATCGATGCGCTGCACATATCCAACAGAATCTGAAAACACCCCATGGCCAGTGACCCGTGTGAAATCAAAAGCCGCCGCATGGTTTGCAGATGCTATTTGACAGCGCGCCAGAGCATCGGCCGTTGCTTTTTCCACCTTGTCAATGGTATTGCCCAGACGGCCCAGCCTGGCGATCCGGTCTACCCAGCGCATAAAGGTAAATATGACTATCCCAAACACCGTTATGGTCATTAAAAAAAGCATAAACAGGCCGGCTTTTCCGTAATACCCTTCTGTTATGGCCACCAGGGCCACGATACTGAAAATAAATGCCCCGACAAATGCAGAAAGCGCTTTCTGGGATGAATCATCCGCGATGACCAGGGAAAACGCTCGTGGGGAGGCGGTATTGCTCGCCGATGCATAGGCTGCCACCATGGAGCCAACGGCAAAGGTGGCCATCACCAGCATATTAGAAGCCATAACCGACAGCAGAGTGTCAACGGATTCTTTTGAGATGTGTGGAACAGCCCGGTCCAGACCGGTAAGGTCAGCCAGTCTTGCCCCAAACACCGCTGCAATGGAAAGTACACTGAACAGCAGCGGCTTGACCCATAACCTTTCCTGTATCCGGTTTAGCAGGAAACTAACCCGGGCCGCTATGTTTGCAACCGCCATATTTATCCTTTTTTTATCTGCAGGAGCGTTTTATTCCTGCCGGTATGGACTCGGTTTTTCATGCCAGTTGAGAATTGACAAATTCCCAGTTAACAAGATGGTTGATAAAAGCATCTATATAGTCACCGCGCCGGTTCTGATAATCGAGATAATAGGCATGTTCCCACACATCAACGGTCAGCAGCGGCTTGATGCCATGGGCAACAGGGGTATCGGCATTTGAGGTTTTTAAGATAGCCAGTTTCCCATCCTGAACCACAAGCCAGGCCCAGCCGCTGCCGAACTGGGCGAGTGCGGCATCCTTGAATTGCTGCACAAAAAGATCGTAGCCGCCGAAATCAGCCTCGATTTTTTTTGCGGCATCCCCTGTTGGAGTTCCACCGCCTCCGGGCTTTATGGAATGCCAAAAAAAGGTATGGTTCCAGACCTGGGCCGCGTTGTTAAATATTCCGGCCTGCTCCGGGTGTCCGGCTGTTTTCCGGATGATCGCTTCCAGTGTTTCTCCAGTCAGATCACTTTTTTCTATCAGCCTGTTCAGGTTTGTCACATAGGCATTATGGTGCTTTCCATGATGAAAATCCAGTGTCCTGGCGCTGATATGCGGGGCAAGGGCATCTTTTTTATACGGAAGTTCTGGTAGTATAACGGACATGACGGCCTCCTTATTTTATTGTCAATTTGAATTATTTGTAACTCGAACATCAAGTTTTTTGAATACCGCCGCCCCCAGCGGTTGCCCTGTCAGGAACAGCGACCGACGGAGGACTTTTTGCCTGCCAGGCTAAAAATCAGCGACCTGCGGCCACTGGTCCTCAAACAGCTTGATTGTCGCAACGCCTGGCAGGGAAAAAGTCTGATCTCCTTTGGTTCTCAATGTTCTTGGCCCTTCCATAAAAACTTGATAACCGAGTGTAACGCTTTTTTACTCAATTTTTGTAGGCTGCCGCATCCAAGGGAAGGCTTCTTTCCGGTGCCCACACCTGGGTCAACCATCAGATGTCTTTGAGAAACCGCTCCCCGGAAGACTGCCTGGCAGCTTCTGCAAATGTCTCCAGACTCTGTTCCAGCGCTGTTATCTCAAGGGTGTCGCCCGGATACAGATCCTCTTTTCCCATAGTTTCAAAGGCTGTCACAACATCCATGACAGTGAGGCATTCAATGTCCCGGGCCGGGGTGTATCCGGGTTCAGGGTCACTTACTTTGAAAAGAATGCGGCCGTGTACCAGTTTTTCCAAAAAAGCCTCTGTAAGGTTTACAGACAGGTTCAGCTGGGCGGCCATTGAGACGGATGATACCGGTGCCCTGCCCTGGGCAAAGCGGTTTACACAAAAGTGGGCTATCCTGAGGATGATCAGTTTTTTCACACGGATACTGATGTGCTCATATTTCGGGTCATCTGTCTGAAGCACATCAAAATTTTTCCAGACAAAGGAAATCTCAGCGCCGAACAGCACAATAATCCAGGACGCCTTCAGCCATAATAAAAACAGGGGGATGGCAGCAAAACTGCCGTAAATGGCATTATAGGTGGAGACACCCACCTGAAACTGGACATAGGCTGTCTGGGCCAGCTGAAAAATGGTCCCGGCAATGACACCTCCGGCCAGAGCGGCCCGGACATTCACATTTTTATTGGGAATAAACATATAAAAAAAGGTAAATACCATCCAGACCGTTACAAAGGGAAATACGTTCATGCCAAAAGAAATCAGACGGCCCAGGTAGGCTGGAAGGTCCAGGATGACGATGAATTTTTCAAGAAAACTGGTGATAAAAATTGTGGCACTGCCCGAAAAAATTACCATCAGGCCGGCAGCCATGGCAATGGAGACATAATCGGTTATTTTGCGGATCAGAAGGCGGTTCCCCCTGACCTTCCAGATCTTGTTGAATGTATCTTCCATGTGGCCCATGAGTTTGATCAGCGCATACATCAAAAAGATGATGCCCAGCATTGCCATGAGCCCGCCTTTTGTCCTTTCCAGAAGATTGATGGAAAGGGTCAGAACATTCTGGATAACCTCTTCCTGGCCGGCAAACAAAGACAGTATCCGGGTTTCAAGATATTTCTGGAAACCAAATCCCTTGGCAATACCGAATGCCATGGCCATGACCGGTACAATAGACAGCAGGGTATACAGGGTTAAGGCCGATGCCTGCAGGCTGCACCGGTCCCGGATATATTCCCTGCCGGAAATCCGGAAAATACCATATCCAAAATGCCACCATCTGTTCAGAAGGCTTTTGATAGTTTCCCTCCTGTTCCTGCTTCAACGCCTGGCAATAATCCAGACGGCATGCACGATGCCGGGGATATATCCCAAAAGAGTCAAAAGGAATTATTGTTGTTTTGTTTTCCATTCTGTTTTGCCGGCAGCAAGCAGTGCCGACCATTTGTCAGGCGGATGCCCTGATAAAAGCATCTTCTGGAAAACGGTGTATGGATCTGTTTTGCTGCCTGATGCCCGCAACGTATGTGCATCATTGACCCAGGCATAAATGATAATTTTTGACCCGGAGTCAAACCGAAAAAAAAGGCGGAATCTGCGCCCGATTTTGGCACGGCGCCAATGTCGATACGCCGGCCCCATCGTGTTTCCCTGACGATATCTCTGTTGATTCGGATTGGCGGGAATCGTTTCAAAAATCAGTTCCGAAAGGGCATCGAACAGTTTGACATTTGGGTTTGTTTTAAACCTTTCCGGATCGTTTGCCCTTGCCTGTTCGACGGCATTTTCCAATCTCTGTAATTGTGCAATCAGACATTCATGAAAAAGCAGTTGCCATCCATATCGTTGAATCATAATGCCACGTCGCCGATAATCTCTTTGTCCAGATCCTGGGATTGGCCTGTGGCTGCAAGCATTTTCGCTGCAAGTGCTTCAGGCAGGGAAGTGATATGCCCCCCGGACTGAATGTCTTTTTCCAGTAGAGACAGAAAGCTTTTTATTGCCGGGTCTTCATGTGAATTTTCGTTTATTCGTGTAACAACCACCTGATTATCCATGAGATGAAACTTGATTTTATCTCCAGAATTCACGCCCAGTGCCTGGCGTATGGATTTGGGCAGGGTAATCTGTCCTTTGGTGGTTATGGTAGCAACTGTTTCAATGGATGCCATAATGATATCTCCTTTTATTTTTCAGTGTAAGGATTTTTCCTTACGATGTCAATATCATATAAGAAAAAATCCAAAGACCTGGAAAATCAGGGTAAGGCCATCCCCAGCGGCACCTTTGCCCGGAATACCCTCTTTACCCGGCTGCAGCCAAAGTTCTAAACGCCTTTTGCAGCCGTATGGCTCAAAAAAGTTACAGCTGCCTGGGGCCGATGCCAAAATTTGTGGGACAGATCCTACTTTTTGCAGCAATTTGTAATCAGGTGATGATAAAAATCCATGGTCTGCTGGGCAATGCTGGTCCATGAAAACTGTTTTTCAATTCTTTTGCGGGCTGCAGCACCCATTTGGACCCTTTTTTCCGGTGCCTGTATCAGGGTGTTGATGGCAGCTGCCAGATCTGTGGTATATTTTTCAGGGTTTGAGGGCTCGGCATCTTCTTTTGCCGCAAAGGGAACCAGAAGCCCGGTTTCTTCGTGCACCACCACTTCAGGAATCCCCCCGACCGCTGCAGCCACTACCGGTGTACCACAGGCCCCGGCCTCCAGGTTGATGATGCCGAAGGGTTCATACACAGAAGGGCATACAAAAACAGCGGCATGGCTGTAAAGGACCGGCAGATCCTGCAAAGGGATTGTGTCTGAAATCCAGAGAATCTCTCTGCCCGTCGCCTCCCTTGCTTTTTCCACCCGGGTTTCCATTTCCTGTGCTATTTCCCTGGTATCGGGTGCACTGGCACACAACACGGTCTGTACGTTCGGATCCACCATGGAAATGGCCTGGATCAGATGCATAATCCCCTTTTGACGGGTTATCCTGCCCACAAAAAGGATATAGGGGGTGTCCGGATCAATGCCGTAAGACCTGAGTGTTTCCGGCCGGGATGTTTTACAAAAAAACCGGGTATCCACCCCGTTATAAATGACCTGGATCTTTTCAGGATGAATCTGGTAAAGATCCATCACATTCTGTTTCATTGTTTCAGACACCGCAATAATACTGTTTGCATTTTCCATGGCTGTTTTTTCCAGCCAGCAGGTGGCATGGTAGCTGTCACCGAGCTGATCTTTTTTCCAGGGACGGTGGGGTTCAAGGGAATGGGTGGTCACCACCAGGGGGGCTGCAAGAATCTGCTTGAGCAGACATCCGGCCATATAGGTGTACCAGGTGTGGCAGTGAATCACATCGGCCTTATTTGCAGTACCGGTCATGACGGCATTGCGCAGCAGGGTGTCCGTAAGTTTGGGTCTCTGCAGTTCAGGTGTTTCAAAAGATATCTCTGGCACACCTGATACCCGCAGATGGGGGTCAGACTGGTTTTGGTCCCCGAAACACAGGACATCAAATGTATCTGTGCCGGACGACAGGGCTGTCATTTCCCGGATAAGATCAGCAACATGCACCCCGGCCCCGCCGTAAATATGGGGGGGATACTCCTTGGTCAAAATTAATGTTTTCATGGGGTTTCGCCTTTGGTTACAGGGTTGGATTTTGTTTTGTGGAAACTGTTTCAGGGGCTGTTTTCTGCAGAAAAACAACAGCCAGGGGCGGCAGGACCAGGTTCAGGGAAAAGGAGAACCCGTGGGCCGGCACCGGGGAGGCTTCAATCTGTCCCAGGCTGCCCTGGTTGCTGCCCCCGTATTCTTTTGCATCACTGTTGAGGCATTCTTTCCAGAATCCATCCGCAGAAACCCCCACCCGGTAATTGGGACGGGGTATGGGCGTAAAATTACACACAGCAATAATCTCTTCCTTTGCTGCCCTGCCTTTGCGCAAAAAAGTAAGGGTGGACTGCTGCACATCATTGCAGTCGATCCACTGAAATCCCTGCCGGGAAAAATCATTTGCGTGCATGGCCGGGGTGCGTCGGTAAAACTGGTTCAGATCTTCGATCCAGCGCTGAAGCCCTTTGTTGAACGGATTTTCCAGCAGGTGCCAGTCCAGGCTGGTATCATGGTTCCATTCCCGGCTCTGGCCGATCTCACCCCCCATGAAAACGAGTTTTTTGGCCGGCTGACCATACATGTATCCAAAAAGCAGGCGCAGTCCGGCAAACTTCTGCCAGTCATCTCCGGGCATTTTACCCAGCAAAGATCCCTTGCCGTGAACCACCTCATCGTGGGACAAAGGGAGTGCATAGTTTTCATTAAAGGCATATATCATCCGGAAGGTCAGTTTGTCATGATGAAAGCTGCGGTGGACGGGATCCATGGACATATACGCCAGGGTGTCGTGCATCCATCCCATGTCCCACTTCATGTCAAAACCCAGTCCCCCCAGGTGAACCGGTCTGGAAACCATGGGCCAGTCCGTGGATTCCTCGGCAATGGTGACTGCCCCGGGAAAATTGTCATGAATTTCCTCGTTGAACCGCTTCAGAAAGGCAACTGCTTCCAGGTTTTCCCGGCCCCCGTATATATTGGGCACCCATTCATCCGCTTTCCGGGAATAATCCAGATACAGCATCGATGCGACGGCATCCACCCGGAATCCGTCTATGTGATACTTCTCCAGCCAGAACCGGGCGCTGCTGATGAGATAACTGACAACCTCGTTGCGGCCGTAGTTGAAAATCAGGCTCTTCCAGTCAGGGTGGAACCCTTTGCGCGGGTCTTCGTGTTCAAACAGATGGGTGCCGTCAAAAAAGCCCAGACCATGCTCATCACTGGGAAAATGGGACGGCACCCAGTCCAGGATCACGCCGATGCCTTTCCGGTGCAGGCAGTCCACCAGAAACATAAAATCCTGGGGGGTGCCAAACCGGCTGCTGGGGGCAAAATAGCCGAGACACTGATATCCCCAGCTGCCGTAAAAAGGATGTTCCATGACCGGCAGAAACTCCACATGGGTAAACCCCATTTTCACCAGATAGTCCGGCAGTTTTTCGGCCAGTTCCCGATAGGTTGGAAACCGGTTGTTTTCTTCGGGTATCCGGATCCAGGAACCCAGGTGCATTTCATAGACGGTCATGGGCCCTGATTTCATATTACCATTGCTGCGGTTTTCCATCCAGGTGTCATCTTCCCATTCATGGGCCAGATTCCATGTCACAGAAGCGGTCTGGGGAGACAACTCCGTGTAAAACCCGAATGGATCGGTTTTGTCCACCTGGTAGTGTTTCTGGGTGGAACGGATATGGTATTTGTACAAGGTCCCGGATTTGATACCGGGTATGAATCCTTCCCATATGCCTGAACTTGCCCGGGAAGTCAGCGGGTGCTGGGCAGTGTGCCAGTTGTTGAATGATCCCGTGACAGAAACCGCCCGGGCATTGGGGGCCCACACGGCAAAATAGAATCCATTCTGATTGTCAACCTTCATGGGATGGGCACCCAGTTTGTCATACAGGCAGAAATGGCTGCCTTCATTGAACAAAAACAGATCATCTTCGCTCATTAGACTGATATCGCCGGGTTTAATTTGTTTCTGATTCAGAATGCTGTGATCTTGATCGGGCATGTTGGCCTCCATATATATCAGGTTTCATTCAATAATTGTTCAATGCCCGCAAGGGGAATCTTGATCCAGTCGGGGCGGTTGTTCATTTCATAGCCGAGTTCATATACCGCCTTTTCCATGAGACAGGCATGCAACAGTATTCCTATCTCCTCCTGGGAGTCGGGAAGAAAACCGGCATCAGCACTTCGGGCCAGATATTCCCCCAGGAATTGTGCACTTACCCACCTTCGCCATTCCTCTGCCCTGGCCTCCATGGCACCGCGCAGTTCCGTACGGAACATTCCCCTGGCTTCTTCGTCCTGGAGGGCAACATAACAGGCATAGTGGAATGAGCGCAAAAGCCCTGCCACATCCCGAAGGGGAGACCGTTTGATACGCCGCTCACTCACAGGCCGCACCGGTTCTCCTTCAAAGTCGATAATCACAAAATCCCTGCCCGTATACAGGATCTGGCCCAGATGAAAATCCCCGTGGCACCGCAGGCGCATGGCATTGAGTTTGCCCTTGGTGAGCGTCCGGAAACGGTCCATGATTTCCTGTCTGCGGTCAAGTATTCTTTTTCCGGCTGTCAGAATATTTTCAGGCAAAGGGTTTTCCCGGGCTTTTATACGTTTTTCAAGCTGTCCCAGGATCCGTGCAGTCATGGAACTCATGGACTGGAAAAGGGAGCGCTGGTACAGTTTGGAAAACGGTTCCGGTGTGAACAGGGGATCCTGGGAAGCCGATGCCAGTGCCGCGTGCATCTGTGCTGTCCGCCGGGCCAGCAGAACAGCGGATTCCAGGTAAAATCCGATCTGATCTTCAATGTCAGGGGGAATGGGACTCCGGCTTAATTCCAGCAGGCCTTTTCCAGGCGGAAAAGCCCGGATATTTTCCGGGCCCTGCTCAACTCTTTCAAAAAATTCTTTCAAACTGTTCACTGTATAGGTCCAGGCATCCCCCTGGTTTGGCACATATTCCTGGAGAATACCGACCGTACAGGGTTCTTTGTCACCGCGGCTGTATTCCAGAAACCCGGCAAGACCGGGCAGACCGGCAAAGCCCCTGCCAGCCAGAAACCGCGTTATTTCCAGTTCAGGATTGATCCCTTCCTGGAGACGGCGGAACAGTTTGAGAATAAAGCAGTTTTGGTAAATGATGGAGGTGTTGCTCTGTTCCGTGCCTATTACCTTTGTTTCCAGGGGCATACTTTGGTGGGTGCACATGCGTTTAAATCCATTGGCCGGCGTTGCCGTAACCCGGCCTTTCCTGCCTTTTGCGGACTGCCTGCGGCTGATCATTTCCAAAAGCACATTGCAGAACTTTGGATGAAAAAGACCGTCCACAAGCAGGCCTTCCTGGCCGCTGGATTCTATTTTTATCCGGGCCATGACTGCCTGGGGATGGTTCTCCATGACAGCAGTACCATCTGCTCCGGACACATAGGTGACCGGCAGAATATAGGTTTCATCATTTCCCTCTGTAAAACCCAGGGTTACCAGGAGAATATATCCTGTCAGATCGTGGCTGCCCACAGGCACGAGGTCATGCAGTGCAAGGGACTTGATGCGGCTGTTCTTGGCACCAAACCACCGGCATTTCACTATATAAAACCGCAGATATTTTTCCAGTTTTCTGCAATGGTTTTTCTCTATTACCTCCTCCCATCCGGTGTGAACCTCAAATACCGGCAGGCCTTTGTCTGCAGCACCGTTACTGTCGGCTTCCTGTTGCGAGGTCAAAAGAAACCAGTAAAATGCGTGGGGACCTAAGGTCAGAAAACAGGGGGCATCTGTAATGGCGGGAAAAGGGGTGTTACCAAATATTTCCACTGGAATCTTTCCTTCATGTCCCTGCATATCAAGTTCAGCATATTGTACAAACCGCGAAAGGTTGACTACCACCAGTACAGACTGATTTTCATACTGACGGACAAAGGCCAGGATTCTGGGATTTTCCGGTTCCAGAAACACCAGATCCCCTCTGCTGAAAGCGGGTATCCGGCTGCGCAGGGTGAGCAGCCGCCGTATCCACCAGAAAAGAGAATGGCGGTTCTGCTTCTGGGCTTCGACATTGAGCACCCCGAAATGGTATTCAGGATCGGTGATCACCGGCAGATAGAGCTGGTGGGGATTGCACCGGGAAAAGCCGGCATTCCGATCCGGACTCCACTGCATGGGGGTGCGGACCCCGTTTCTGTCACCCAGATAGATATTGTCCCCCATACCGATCTCATCCCCGTAATACAGGATGGGGGTGCCCGGCAGGCAGAGCAGCAACGCATACATCAGTTCGATCCGGCGGCGGTGGTTGCCCATGAGCGGGGCCAGGCGCCTGCGGATGCCCAGGTTCAGGCGCATGCGTGCATCCCTGGCATAGGCCCGGTACATGTAATCCCGTTCTTCATCCGTGACCATCTCCAGGGTCAGTTCATCGTGATTCCGCAAAAATATTGCCCATTGACAGGATTCCGGAATCGCCGGCGTGGTGCCAAGGATTTCAGTGACCGGAAACCGGCTTTCCATGTGCACTGCCATGTAGAGCCTGGGCATCAACGGAAAATGAAAGCTCATATGGCATTCATCACCCTCCCCGAAATACTGCACCGCATCCTCAGGCCACTGGTTGGCTTCCGCCAGAAACATCCTTCCCTGGTATTTTTTATCCATCCGCTGCCGCAGCTTTTTGAGAAAGGCATGGGTTTCTGAAAGATTTTCGCAGTTGGTCCCCTCCCGCTGGTAAAGGTAGGGAATGGCATCCAGCCGCAGACCGTCCACCCCCATGTCCATCCAGAAATCCAGGGCCTTGAAGATTGCTTCATGTACCCTGGGGTTGTCGTAATTAAGATCTGGCTGGTGGGAGTAGAACCGGTGCCAGAAATAGGCTTTGGCCACCGGGTCCCAGGTCCAGTTGCTGCTCTCAAAATCCTGGAAAATAATGCGGGCATCTGTGTATTTTTCAGTGGTATCGCTCCACACGTAAAAATTGCGCCAGGCACTGCCCGGTTTTGACCGGCGGGACCGCTGAAACCATGGATGCTGGTCCGAGGTGTGGTTGATAACAAGTTCTGTGATCACCTTCATGTTCCGCTTGCGTGCCGCCCGCATAAAGGCCTTGAAATCTGCAAGGCTGCCGTATGCCGGGTTGATAGCCTTGAAATCAGATATATCGTATCCATCATCTTTCAGGGGGGAAGGGTAAAAGGGCAGCAGCCACAGGGCCGTGACCCCCAGTTCCTGAAGATACCCCAGTTTCTCGGTAAGGCCCTTAAAATCACCAATGCCGTCCCCATTGCTGTCATAAAATGTCTTGATATGGAGTTGATAAATAACGGCATCTTTGTACCACAGTGGATCATTTTGTGGTTGGGGTATGCGTTTTGCCATAACATTGCTGTCCTTTTTTGGCTGTTAGCTTTTAGCTGTTAGCTTTTTGCTGTTAGCTGTTAGCCGTTAGCCGTTAGCTTTTAGCGGTTAGCTGTTAGCTTTTAGCATTAAGATGCTAGGCCGTTACACGGCCTTTTTGTTCTAAGAGAAATCTTTTTTTTAGACTTCCTGTTGCATGCCAAGCCGTTTAAGGCTAACTGCTAACCGCTAACAGCTAAAAGCTGCTTTAAATGTTACATAAAATAATCAAAATCGTTTTCCGTGCGCATCCGCCGCCGGATACGGAAAACCTGTACCGGCACCACCCCGGGATCGATTTCCAGATAGTTGTGCCCCTCATGCCACAGGTACCTGGCATCACTCACCAGATCATGCATCTGAAAGCTTTTTTCAACAGGCACACCCATTTGTTCAAAAGGCAGCTGCACCCAGGTGCTGTGGGTGTGATGGGGATCAAGATTGGCTGCCACAAAAATGATGGTGTAAAAATCATCCGTATATTTGCTGAAGCACAGAATCTCTTCTTTATCCACCGGGTGGAACATCAGGTTCCGGGTCTGCTGCAGGGCGGGATTTTCCCGCCTGATCCGGTTGATTCTGGTGATAAACGGCCGGATGGTATGGGCCGCTTCCAGGTCCCAGTGGGCGATCTCGAATTTTTCCGAATCCAAATATTCCTCACCGCCAGGATCAAGGGGCTGATTCACACACAGCTCAAAGGCCGGGCCGTAAATACCGTAGCTGGAAGAAAGGGTGGCAGCCAGCATCAGGCGGAGAATAAATGCCGGCCGGCCCCCCAGCTGCAGAAATTCCGGCAGAATATCCGGGGTATTGGGCCACAGGTTGGGCCAGAAAAACTCTTTTACGCCGGTCTGGGTCAAAATTTCAAAATACTGCTCAATTTCCCATTTCAGATTACGCCAGGTAAAATAGGTATAGGACTGGGTAAATCCGCACTTGGCCAGCCGGTACATGGTCTTGGGCCGGGTGAATGCCTCGGCCAGAAAGATTGTTTCCGGAAATTTTTCTTTGCACCCGGCAATGAGCCACTCCCAGAACCGCAGTGGTTTGGTGTGGGGATTGTCAACCCTGAAAATCCGGACATCCTGTTCTATCCAGTATTGAACAACATCCAGCAGTTCCTGGCGAAGGCTTTCATAATGGACGGAATCAAACGCAAAAGGATAAATGTCCTGGTATTTTTTTGGGGGATTTTCTGCATACTGAATGGTGCCGTCCGGGCGCTGAAGGAACCATTCAGGATGGTCCGTAACATAGGGATGGTCTGGGCTGCACTGAAATGCGATATCTAAAGCAATCTCAATGCCGTGCACTTTGGCTCGGGCCACAAGCTCCCTGAAATCCGCCAGAGTCCCCAGTTTTGGATGGATGGCCTTGTGTCCCCCCGCTTTGGCCCCGATGGCCCAGGGACTGCCGGGATCACTGGTACCTACGGAAACGGTATTGTTTTTTCCTTTTCTGTGGCTGCATCCGATGGGGTGGATCGGCGGCAGATACAGCACATCAAATCCCATTTCTGCAATATAGGGCAGCCGGTTGATACAGTCGTTGAAGGTACCGTGACGGGCTGGATCATCATCGGCACAGGAACGGGGAAACATTTCATACCAGGTGCTGTAAAGGGCCTTGCGCGGCTCGATTCTCAGGGGCAGCACCTTTGAATAATCAACCTGGCTGCTGAGATCTGGATAGCGTGCCATGAGCCCTTCAAAGACGGTATCCTTGAAAAAAATATCCGGGTGTTCTGCTGATTCCGGTGACATGAGCTGTTCTGCCAGACGGTTCAGCTGATCTGCATCTTCCTTTTCTGCCCGCTCTGCCGCTTCTCTGGCCATGCGCGCACCCTCCATCAGTTCCACAGATACATTCTGGCCGTCTGCACTCTTTTTTGACACCTGGCTTCTCCAGGTGTCAAACCGGTCGATCCAGGCGGTGACAGTGTATTCATAGATTCCCAGTTCATGGGGAATAAAAGCAGCCTGCCACAGGTCATTCACCAGCAACTGCATGGGAACCTGCCGCCACTGGGCCGCACCGGCCCTGCGGTACAGCAGCCGGGCTGACAGGCGGTCATGGCCGTCCACAAAGATATCTGCGGAAATGGTGACTGTTTCATTTACCGCCCGCCTGGCGGGAAAACGGCCGTTGTCAACCGCAGGGGTTACATTTTCGATCACAACGCGTTTGATGAAATCTGTCATGGGATTCTTCTCTTTTTTTTAGCGGTTAGCGGTTAGCTAACCATACAATTTTTCCACATACTGCTGTGCGGCATGCTGCCACGAAAACCGTGCGGAAGCCGCATTGTTTTT
>JAWOEP010000299.1:0-2533 GCA_046482705.1 Desulfotignum sp. | reverse complement strand
CATCATTTCTCCATCATTTTTCGAATTTTTTTTGTCAGACCCGGACCCGCTCCCCAATGACATGATTTTTTTACAGGGAACTGTCAGCTAAATCAAGGGGAAATGATTGCTGCTGTGCTGTTGATCGACCCTTACCGGGATCGCCACTACCATTGACTTTTATAAAAAGGTATGAAAATAAACAATTTCAGGACGGGTATTATCACCATCCGGCGGCACCACCACCGTTATAAGGAATTTTTACATGAAAATCGAACCGTTCCGCCTTGAACGCTACTTTGCAAAACATGAATTTTCCGCGCCTTATCTGCTGTGTACGTCGGACTGCGAAAGCATGGAACTGCGGGATCTGCTGTCACGCAAACCGGATGCACAGGAGCGGTTCCTGTCTCTTTGGCTTGGCTATACCGAATCATCAGGCGATCCAGTGCTGCGGCAGGCGGTGGCCGCATTGTATGAAAATATCACCCCAGACCACGTGCTTGTGCATGCCGGGGCAGAGGAAGCGATCTTCAATTTCATGAATGTGGCCCTCGACGCCGGGGATCATGTCATCGTGCATGGGCCCTGTTACCAGTCTCTTGCTGAAGTGGCCCGGAGTATCGGTGCCGGGGTTTCAGAATGGCGGGGTGATCCGGCGCGCAACTGGGAACTGGATCTTGAGGTACTCCAGACCCTGCTGACCCCCCGGACCAAAGTGGTGGTGGTCAATTTTCCCCACAACCCCACCGGTTTTCTGCCGGGTCCTGAATTCATGCATGCACTCTCAGCGCTTTCCGAACAGCACGGCTTTATCCTCTTTTCCGATGAAGTGTACCGGGGCCTTGAACTGGATCCGTCGGACCGTCTGCCGGCGTCAGCCGATATCAACGACCGGGCCGTGTCCCTGGGGGTCATGTCCAAAACCTTCGGCCTGGCCGGTCTGAGAATCGGCTGGGTTGCCACCCGGAACACCCGTATTTACAATGCACTGTCTGCGTTCAAGGATTACACCACCATCTGTAACAGTGCGCCAAGCGAGTTTCTGGCCACTATTGCATTACAGAACGCCGGGAAAATCGCCGAACGCAACATCCGGATCATTCACGACAATCTTGATCATCTGGACCACTTTTTTGCCGGCCATGCCGATCTGTTCCACTGGTATCGGCCCAAAGCCGGTTCGGTCGCTTTTCCGACGTTACTCAAGGGGAGCGTGGATGCCTTCTGCACGGATCTTGTGGAAAAAGCCGGTGTCCTGCTGCTGCCGGGAACACTTTATAATGACGGTTCGAACGCTTTTCGTGTTGGTTTCGGCCGGAAAAATGTACCGGAGATCCTGCAGAAACTCGATACATATCTGAAAAAAAACACAGTTTAAGGATCATTGCGCGCAATAGCACCAGGGCCGCGCCGCTTATTTTTATGAATTATATCGCATCATGTGCTTCCACTGGTCGCATTCTTGCGATTCCGGATTCCGCAAATAAAAAGACCCGTTCAGCCAAATAGTCTTTAACTGTCTGTAATAATGGGTATTCAAAGACATTTCCGTTTTCAAGCCAAACTGGCATATGGTTTGCAATCCCATAATAGAGATAAAATGTCGGTATCAACGAATGACTGTTTCACGGATAAAGAGTGAAAGGAAAAAACATGGAAAAAATACTGATCGTCGGATGCAAAAAAGCCATGGATGATGTCTGTATCGGGTGCAGCAGATGTCTGGTGGGATTCAACAGAAAAGACGGGGAGTTCGGTGTGTACAAAGACACGGATGCCGAAATCACGGGGCTGCTGAACTGCGGAGACTGCCCCGGCGCCACCATTGTCACGCGCCTGGCCCAGGTGAACCTCTGGAATGCCCCCATGGGAGAAAAAGTCACCAAGATTCATATCGGCCCGTGCATCACGGATCACTGCCCCCACAAAGAGGTGATTGTCAATAAAATCAAAGCCAAAGCCGGTGTTGAGGTGATCGAAGGCGCCCATCCCTACAAACCGGATAATATCTTTGCCTGATCTTTATTAAGGAATGATCTCATGCCTTTGTTTGATTTCATATGCAATGACTGCGGCCGGGCTTGCGAACTGCTCATCACTGGTTCCGGGGATGAGCCTGAATGCACGGCCTGCGGCAGCACCAACCTGAACAAACAGATGTCAGCCCATGCCGCCATGTCCGGCCCGGCAAAATTTCGAAAACCCGGGCCGGGGGATACGGCCTGCTGCGGCTCGGCACCCGGACAGGCATCTGGATGTGCAGGTCCTGGAAGCTGCTGTGGCAAGGCGTTCTGACCCTGGACAAACACAAAAAAGCCCCCGGCCGGTTTCAGATTCCGTTGGGTCCTGATTCCCGCCGGGGGCTCTTGCTGGACAGGGTGTCTGTTAAATCCTGAACAGGGACAGCGGAGATGGACAGAACTGGTCCATGACCGCCAGGTCCTGCTTTGAACAATAGCCTTTGGACACCCAGCCGTTTTCAAATCCTTTCTGCGTGATGACCTGCAGATGGGTGTGAAAGAACCAGTTGCCGTTTTCATGAAAATCACCG
>JAWOEP010000222.1:0-3230 GCA_046482705.1 Desulfotignum sp. | reverse complement strand
TAATATTCTGAACCAGATTCTTGAGATCTTTAACCATCTGATTAAAAATATTCCCTAAATGACCAAGTTCATCTTTACGCTGAATTTCAAGTTCTACATCAAGGTCACCTTTTGAAACTTTCTGCATCTGCTCACCATAGTGAACAATAGGCCGCACAACATTTTTGGTAACGTAAAAGATAATCACAATAATTAGGACTAATAATACAATTATTGAAAGAGTGATAATCTGCCTTAAAACTTCTCTGTTAGCACTATAAGCCTCTGCAATAGGAATCTGAGCGAAAATAGCGCCATCTATCTCTTCTATCGGCCTGTAAGAAGCAAGTCTTTCTTCACCTTCAAAATCATATTCGATAAAACCTGATTCTCCAGCAATTGCCTGAGAAGTATTAAAAAGCTGGCTGGCATCAAATCTATCCTCTACCAGCTGCGAATCCGGATGGGCTAAGACCTTAGAGCTCGAATCAATCATAAAAGTATAACCCGTTTCCCCAACTTTAGTAGTTCCAACAAGTTCACTAATCCCGGCTAGAGAAATATCTCCTGCCAGAACTCCAACCAAATCACCATTTTGATCCAGAACCCTTCTGGCTACAGAAATAATTAAGTTCCCACTTCCTGCATCCACATATGTATCTGTCCAGACAGCCTGATCTGTATTTTCAGCATTTTGAAACCAGGGTCTTTCTCGGGGATCAAAATCTGAAGGTAAATCCTGATCGGGAACAATAATCATTTCACCATCAGCACTACCTAAATACAAATTTAAAAACTGATCATAATTATTTGAAACTGAACTTAGTAAATTTCTAATTTCCTCTTCATCTTTTTCTATGACTTCAGGCTGATCAGCCAGCAGATTGACTAAATCTTTGCTTTCAGGCCCATCCAGGTGGGCGGGGGAATTCGGGATATAAAGACCATTGAAAAATATATTGCCGCCGGTGTTTCACGGGTTATCATCGGCAGTGAGGCAGTATATCGGCCGGATTTTGTCAAACAGGCCTGTAAATTATTTCCAGATAAAATTGTGGTGGGTATTGATGCCAGAAACGGGATGGTGGCGGTGGAAGGCTGGAGCCGTACCTCGGAAACCCTGGCAGTGGACCTGGCAAAACAATTTGCATCTGCAGGCGTGGCTGCCATCAATTTTACCGACATCCACCGGGACGGGATGCAGACCGGCCCCAATATTGAAGAAACCGCTGCCCTGGCCCGGGCGGTTTCCATACCCATTATCGCTTCCGGAGGGGTGGCCTGTATTGAAGACATTAAAAATCTGTGCCGGATTGCAGCCCTGGGGGTGACCGGTGTAATTACAGGAAAAGCGCTCTATGAAGGCACCCTTGATTTGGGTGAGGCCATACGAATTTCAGCAGCAGCATAATCATCTTTTCAGGTGATTGACAAGTCGTTTTATGTACTTAATTTTAGGTACTGTTGCATAACCGTTTGAAATTTTGGAGTCATGACCTGAAGCGATGTTTATTCCTGAAGAAAAAATTTCAGAAATTTTAAACACCTCAGACATTGTTGATATCGTATCAGAATCTGTTATACTCAAGAAATCAGGCCAGAATTTTTTTGGTCTGTGTCCGTTTCATTCCGAGAAAACCCCTTCGTTTTCCGTGAATCCGGCAAAACAGATTTTTTATTGCTTTGGCTGCAGTGCCGGTGGGAATGCCATTTCCTATGTGATGAAATACCATGGGCTTTCATTTGTGGAAGCGGTCAAGATGCTGGCCCGCAAATACAATGTTGTTGTTGAAACCCGGCAGCTTGATCCCTCCAAACGCAGAGAACTTGCATTAAAAGAATCATTGTTCACTCTCAACAAACAGGTTATGGCATATTATTGCCATCTTCTCAAACAAAGCACCAAAGCAGCCGGTGCCAGGGATTACCTTGAAAACCGCGGCATTACCAAAGAAACTGTGGACCGGTTTCATCTTGGCTATGCCATGGACCAGTGGGATGGCGTGGTCACTTTTTTTAAAAAAGAAAAAATTGGACGTCAGGCAGCAATACAGTCCGGGCTGGTTCTGCCCAGAAAGCAGAGCAGCGGATTTTATGACCGTTTCAGAAACCGTGTGATATTCCCCATTTTTGATATCAATATGCAGGTAGCAGGATTTGGCGGCCGGATCATGGATGACCAGATGCCCAAATACCTCAATTCGCCTGAAACCCCTGTCTACAGCAAAAGCAGAATTTTATACGGGCTGCATGCTGCAAAGCAACATTGCCGCAAAAAGGGAACTGTGCACATTGTGGAGGGGTATTTTGATTTTTTGTCACTTTTCCAGAACGGGATTAAAAATACAGTGGCAAGCCTGGGAACCGCATTGACATCAGAGCATGTACGGATACTCAAGGGGTATGCCCCCACTATGGTACTGGTGTTTGATTCAGATGCAGCCGGTATCAATGCGGCAAAACGCAGCATAAAAATTTTCATGAAAGAAGGGGTGGATATCCGGATACTGGTTCTGCCCCAGGGAGATGATCCAGATACCTATGTGGTGAACCACGGGCCTGAGGCTTTTTTGCACCTGGTGTCCCGGGCAAAATCAGTGATGCAGTTTTTGCTCAAGGTCGCCATGGATACCCATGGTTTGTCTGTGGAAGGGCGGATACGGATTCTGGATGATATGAAACCCCATCTTGCTGATATCCAGGACAGTGCTTTGCGTTCTTTGCATATCAGGGAATTGTCTGAAACCCTGAACATTGATGAACGGGCAGTTCTTGAAAAAGTCAAAGAACAGGTGGTTCAGGCCCGGCCCGGCCCGGGTTTTGTGCCGGATAACAGCGATGATCAGCTTTTGGCATCCGACCCCAGGGAAAAACAGCTTATGGCATTGATGCTTCACTGTCCTGATATCATACCGCAAGTGCAAAATTCCGGGGTCCTGGAATGTTTTTATTCACAGCGGCTTTGCGGTATTGCAAAAATCATTGCTGCTGCTGATCCTCAGCACAAGGCCTTTGTCAATCATATCATGGCAAAAATGGAACAAGACCAAGACAGACAATTGATTGCATCCCTTGCCATGGCAGAGGAACCTGGTGAAGAAACAGACCTGCGCAATACCGCGATATCCATAATAAACAGGATTATCCGAATAAAAAAAAGAAAAGAAAATACTTTGACAACAAAGATAATACGGGCGGAAAAGGGCTGTGAGGCTGATGTAATGGAACTGTTGAAATTGAAGCAGCAGGAG
>JAWOEP010000178.1:0-3941 GCA_046482705.1 Desulfotignum sp. | reverse complement strand
GAAATATGGATAGGCATGGGAATCATAGACGATCCCGGTGCCGACCACATCACTGGCATAGTCCTGCATTGCTTGATACAGAGCCGCATTGAGGGTTTCAATCTCGCCGGCCAAACCCTCTTCGAGGTCACCATCTCCGTCAAAGTCTGTTTCGGACATGCGGATGTCGTAAACATCATCCACCCCACCGTGGCAGGTAAAGCATTTATCCACTTGCACTTCCAGCTCATGAGCATCATGACAGTCTGTGCAGCTGGTAAATCCCTCTACATGTTCGAAGTAGCCCAGGTAATTCTTGTTGGCGAACTCATAGGCCCCTTGGACCTCGGTCCCGTAGCGGGAGGCGCCGGCCGCGAAATAGTGGACGTTGACAAAGCCCAGGTCTTCTGAAACTTCATCCCCGCCGATTCCCTCGACCGCCCGGTCAACGCTGACCGTTGAGGAACGCCCCTGGTGACAGGACATGCACAAACCGGATTCGTCGCCTTCTTCCACCGCCACGACTGCGCCGCTGGGGAAGGTCACGGATGAGACCGAGTAGCGGGAGGGGAAATCCCCGTCTCCATGGCAGGTATCACACTGGAAGCCGTTAGAGATCGGCTGACTGATCGCCACCCCTTCTTCCAGGTAAAGCGGCAGACCCTCAGCGCTGTGACAGCGGCTGCAGCTGCCGGGGACCTCACCATCTTCATCCCAGTGGCGGAACGCCTCTTCGGAGCCGGCAAAATGACCATGGTCATCACGCTCCAGGCCTTCAACCAAAGCCGGATTCAGATCTTCAATCGAGTCGTAAAGCAGCTGGATAATGTATTTGCCCCCGTGGGCAAAGGCCCCGGGATCCTTCTGAGAAACCTGATAATTATAGGCTGCCTGCAGCAAACGCGGTCAAGACCATTAGTTCTGATATTGCAATAATTGTTTTTTTGTGCACAATTAGGCCCATGAACGCATGGCCTTACATGGATGTTGCCGTCACCCTGCCCGTAAACCAGAGTTTTGTATATGCGGTGCCCGATTTTCTGGCAGACAGCTGTATGCCGGGTATGCGCGTACTGGTGCCATTTGGACGGCGCAGGGTAACCGGTTATATCCTGGCCGGCAGAAAGGACAGCGGGGGATATACCGCCAAAAAAATTCTGGATGTCCTGGATGACCATCCTTTGTTTCCGGAAAATGAAATTGCCTTTTTCAAATGGGTGTCCCATTATTATATCCATCCTTTGGGAGATACCATAAAGGCGGCTTTGCCTGCGGGCCTGGACCGCCGGGATGTGGCCTGCCTGTTTGCAACTACAGAAGGAAAAGCAGCACTGGATAACGGCAGTTTACCCCCCATAGAAGCAAAAATCATTGAGATGACCGATAAAAAACAGGGGGCAGGCCGCAACCAGGTGATCAAGGCAGTCAACAGCGTGTCGGTACGTTCTGTGATCCGGAAGATGGAAGCCCGGGGTCTGATATCTGTTTTTGCGGTATTGAAAAAAGAGGCCGCTTCCGTGCGCCGGGAAAAATTCATCAGCCCCGGCCCTTTCCAACCCGAACCGGGCAAAAAATTATCCCAAAAACGGCTGCAGATACTGGCCATTGTGGCCCGGAAAAAAGAGATCTCCCTGAGTGCCCTGAAAAGCCTTGTACCCACAGCTCCGAACCTGCTTAAATTCCTGGAAGCGGACAACCTGGTGACCATCACCCAGCGCCGGGTATTCCGGGATCCCCTCGGAGATCCGGTGGAGCCGGACACTCCCCCGGAACTGACCCTGGAACAGGCACAGGTGGTGGACACGGTACGCACAAACCGGGAAAAAGGGTTTGTGCCCTACCTTTTGTCCGGGGTCACCAGTTCCGGCAAGACCGAGGTGTATATGCGCCTGGCAGCCGATGCAGTAACCCAGGGCAGATCCGCTGTTGTGCTGGTGCCGGAAATCGCGCTGATATCCCAGACCGAACGGCGGTTTCGGGCCAGATTCGGGGAAAAGATCGCTGTGATCCATTCCATGCTCACCCATGGGGAACGCCTGGACCAGTGGCGCAGGATCGCAACGGGCAGGGTATCCATTGTCATCGGTGCCCGGTCCGCCGTGTTTGCCCCTGTTGAAAAGCCAGGGATCATCATTGTGGATGAGGAGCATGACGGATCTTATAAACAGGAGACAGGGTTGCGTTACAATGCCCGGGACCTGGCAGTGGTCCGCGCCAGAATGGCCGACTGCCCGGTGGTACTGGGATCGGCCACCCCGTCGGTGCAGACCTTTCACAATGTGCGCTCCGGCCGGTTTCAGCAGCTTTCCCTCCACCATCGGGTGAACAACAGCCCCCTGCCCAAGATCACCCTGGTGGACTTACGAAAATACAAGGAAGCCAGAGCTGTGGAACGGATCATCACCCCGGAACTGGCCCGCGCCATCCGGAGCTGTCTGGAAAAAGGCAACCAGGCATTGATTTTTTTAAACCGCCGGGGGTTTGCCTCGTTTCCGGCCTGCAGCGCCTGTGACACACCTTTGCACTGCCGGTACTGCGATGTCACCATGACCTTTCATCTGGGGCAAAACCTGTACAAATGCCACTTATGCGGGTTCTGTCTCCCGGAAAACAGTGCCTGCCCGGCCTGCGGGAAAAAAAAGATCCAAAATTTCGGATTCGGTACGGAAAAAATCGAAACCATGCTCAAAACCATGTTTCCCGATGCCAGGCTGGCCCGCATGGATCAGGATACCACCACAAAAAAAGGCAGTGCCCTTTCCCTGTTGAAAAGCATTCGCAACAGAACCGTGGATATTATCGTGGGAACCCAGATGCTGGCAAAAGGACATGATTTTCCCGCCATTACCCTGGTGGGGGTGATCTGCGCAGATTTATCCATGAACCTGCCGGATTTCAGGGCAGGAGAACGCACCTTTCAGCTGCTGGCCCAGGTGGCCGGCCGTGCCGGGAGGGGAGATGCGCCGGGAACGGTTATCATGCAGACCTATACGCCGGATCATTTTACCATTGAAGCATCCAGGCGCCAGGATTATATAGAGTTTTTCAACCATGAAATTCCTTTTAGAAAAGCGCTGAAATACCCGCCCTTTTCCCGTATCATACAGGTGAAGATTTCCGGCAAAGACAAGGAAAAAACTGCACAGCATGCCCGCCGGGTGGCGGACATACTGGCATTTCTGACAGGTTGCAGCAACAAGGATACACCATCTGAATTGGAGATTCTGGGTCCCATTGAAGCGCCCATCCAGCGGATTTCATCCAGATTCCGTTGGCAGCTGCTGATCAAAGGGACCTCTTTTAACCGGCTCAGCCTCCTGGTCCGCACCATGCAGCAGCATCCGGACATCCGCAAGATCAAAAATACGGCCATCAGCATAGATGTGGACCCTTATTCCCTTATGTGATGACTGCTTTATACATACAATTTATTGAAAAACAGGTACGGACCCAGGTTGTCATAATGTTCTCCGGATGTAAATTTTGCACTGAGATATTTGCCGTTTCTCACCAGCACTTTCACTGTTTTTTTGACAATGGACTGTTTGGCATCATCCAGAACAAATTCCAGATTCAGAATGAGACCGGGATCGATTTTCTGTTCAATATTGGTTTTAAAGGTTATTCCCTGGCTGTTCAGGCGCTTAATGGTCATCCTGCCGGACCGCCGGGCTTTGTCCGAGCAGATAAAAGTACCTGCCAGACCCATGTCCGGATGGTCGTCAGAGCATTTTTCCAGGACAGCGGAACCGCTGTATCCGCAGGGACAGCGGTATGTAAGCCTGATGTGCTTTCTGGTAAATTTATGCCCCGACATCTGCAGCATCTTTTTGCGTTTGCAGTCCGGACAGGTGAGTTTGGCGATATCAAGGCGGTCAATCCGAATTTTTTTTTCCAGCATTTTCTTTTCCATGGCAGCTCCTTTGCTTCCGGATCATACCGGTAATGGGGTATTGTCTAAA
>JAWOEP010000163.1:0-8997 GCA_046482705.1 Desulfotignum sp. | reverse complement strand
TTTTCTGCCGGGGTTTCCAGTATCCGGGCAGTGCCGGTGCCGATGACGCTTTTGAACGACACGCCCCAGTCACAGGCTCTGGCTGCTTTATTCATTTTCACCAGTTCATCCACCTCAAAACACACCAGGGGATTGGCCCGGATCAGATCAATTTTCCGGCCCTCAGGGGCACTGTGAAAATACAGGGCCTGATCCTGATACCCATAGTTCATGGGAACGATATAGGGCACATTATTGTCCACAAAACCCAGGCGGCACACCTGTGCCTGTTTCAGTATCTGTTCAATATCTGCTGTCTTGATGATCTGTTTTTCCTTGCGCCTCATGGGCATAGCTCCTTTTTATGTCACATGTTCGGTCCGTGACCGTATCACACCTTAGCCAAGACCGCATCTGAAAAAATCGGTGTGATCATGTTTTCTTGAGCAGCATCATGGGCCGGGTCTTTAAAATTTTCCCTGCGGCCGCCACTGCCGTTGCCATGCAGATCAGGGTGGTCAGCACCAGGATGCCCGTAAGATACAACAGGTCCAGCTGCCACAGGCTGTCAAAGAAATACCAGGACACGGCCCGGGAAAATCCGATGCTCAGCAGCACGGCAACAAAGGCGGCGGCAAAACCCAGACTGCCGAATTCCAAAAGGGAAATCCGTTTGATATCCGCAAATCCTGCCCCCAGCACCTTGAGCAGGTTGGTCTGGACTGCCTGGCTTCGTGCCTGGTGCCGGGCAATGGAAAAAATAGACACAAGGCCGGCTGCAATGGCCAGCCAGGCCATGAACCGCACAGACACGGACAACCGGTCTGCAATAAAGGTCAATGTGGTGATCATCTGGGTGACATCGATGATGGAAATATTGGGAAAGGTTTCCACAATGTTTTTCTTCAGGGCCTGCCGCAGGTCCGGGGGCACCTGAGACACCGCTCCCAGCCAGGTTTTGGGGGCATCGTCCAGCACCCCCTGCTGGAACAGCAAAAAGAAATTGGGCTGAAAACTGTTCCACCGCACTTTGCGGATGTTCTTGATCCGACCTTCCAGCACCATGCCCTGAATATCAAATGCCATCACATCATTGATGGCCAGGTTATGGTCTTTGGCAAAAGACTGGGCCACGGAAATCTCAAACGGTGTTTCAGATCCGAAATTCCAGGGATTTCGGGACAAAGGATCTCCCTGAACAATGGTCTCAGACGGATCCAGGTCCCTGCGGAAGGAAAAATTATGCTCCATGCGCCGGGGCCGTCCCTGTGCTTCCCGGTTGTTTTCACGGGCATGAAAAGGGGTGCCGTTGGCGGTGAGAATTCTGCCCCGGACCATGGGAGACAAATTTTCCAGGACCCCTGGCTGTGTTTTCATGAACGCTTCCAGTTCCCGGGTCTGGTTATCCTGGATATCCATGAGAAAAAAAACCGGCATTTTCAATCCTTCCGGCCGCTGGATCTCTGTCTGCAAGCCCTTTTGCACCTGGGGGATCAGGGAGATCAGAAACACCCCCATGGCAATGGTGACAAAACAGGCCAGAGAGGACCAGATATTGCGGTGCAGGTTCAAAAACGCCATTTTGCGCACCAGGTTACGGGTTCTGGCCAAATGCCGGCACCATATTGCGCCCAGCCACCCTGCCCCGGCAAACACCAGAAATGCCAGGGCAAACCCAGCCGTGAAAATGATCCCGGTGGTAACAGACCCTGCCACAAGCACTGCCCCCAGGCAGAACCAGGCGATGCCGGGCAGAAAGGCGGCCGCCTGCCACCAACCGTTCACACCCGGTGCGGCCAGCGATCCCCGTAGCAGCACCAGGGGTTTGATTGACAGGATTTTCACCAGCACAGGCAGGCAGAACACGATGCTGCCCAGTCCCCCCAGCCCTAAAGCCATCACCCAAGTTATCGGCGCCATTTCCATTTGGATTCCCCGGGGAACCAGGTCTTTGAGCAGTATCGGGAATACCGGCAGCAGCAGCCAGGACAGGACAATTGCAAGGGCTGCTGCCAGGATGCCCAGAAAAACCAGCTGGGTAAACAAATAGATATACACCCCGGACCGCCCGGCCCCCAAGCTCATGAGCACGGCAATTTCCCTGTGTTTCCCCCCTAAAAAGCCCCGGAACAGGTAGGCAGCGGCAATACCGGCCAGAAACAGGGCCACCAGGGAAACCAGGGCCATGTATCCGGTGAAATGGCCGGTGACACGGGAGAGGCTTTGACTGACATCCCGGCTGTCCCGGACACTGATCCGGGGCTGGGCCGGTGCCAGGGCCGCAAAACCCTGGCGCAGTTCCTGTGAAAGGGAGTGCACATCTATATCCGGCGATACCCGCACATAGGTATGGTACCGGACCCTGGAACCGAAATCCAGGAGCCCGGTATCTGCCAGATGCCCGATGCCCACATAGAGTTTGGGGGCCAGTTCCAGGGTGGTCAGGGCCTTGTCCGGATCATCGGCAAAAAAACCGGCCACAAAAAAATCCTTGTTTCCCAGGGTCAAGAGCTGATCCCGATCCTGGCCGGGTTCTTTCAAGGAACCTTGCATCTGACCGGTGTCCTGTTCCCGGATACCCAAAGCCAGGGCCGTATCCCGGGTCATGAAAACCCCGGGGCCATCGTGGATGGCGGCACGGGCGGTACCGGATTCCAGGACAAACCCGCCATAGAGGGGATAGGATGCATCCACGGCCATGACCTGTACCAGCCGTGTGGTATCACTGGTCCTGACCATGGTAAAAAACCGGATCACCCGGGCCTGCATCATGTCCGGTCCCAGCACCCGGTGCACCAGGTCTGTGTCTGCTTGGGTAAAAGGAGAATTGGCAGTGAGCACCAGATCAGCGGTTAAAATGGTGCGCAGGTTGTCGTCCAGGTGCCGGTCCAGGGACCGGCTGAAACTCTGGACTGCGACAAACCCGCACAGCCCCACTGTGAGGTTGGCCACAAAAAACAGGGCAAACCCTTTGTTCCGGAGCAGTTCCCGGATGCCCAGACGGATCCAGAGCATCAGACAAGGTTCCCGCGGGACAGGATTTTCACATGATGACACCGGTCTGCCAGACCCTGGTTATGGGTCACCACCACCAGGGCGTTGTTTTCTTTTTTTACCAGATCAAACAGCAGGTCTGCCACCTTTTTCCCCGTATCCGTGTCCAGGTTGCCGGTGGGCTCGTCCGCCAGAATCAGGGAAGGCCTGACAACCAGCGCCCGGGCAATGGCCACCCGCTGGCATTCCCCGCCGGACAGCTGCCCCGGCAGATGACCGGCCCGATGGGTCAGCCCCACCTGCTCCAAAAGGGCATCGGTGCGGGCATCGATCCGGTCCTGCCTGAGAATTTCCAAAGGCAGGCTGATGTTTTCTCTGGCAGTCAGATGGGGCATCAGGTGAAAAGACTGAAAAATCATGCCGATTTTTTGGGCACGGTATCTGGTCAGGTCTGCCTCATTCATCTGACAGATGTCAATGCCGTCCAGAAGAATAGATCCGTCATTCGGGGTATCCAGTCCGGCGATCAACGACAAAAGCGTGGTTTTACCGCTGCCGGAATGGCCGGTGATGGCCAGTGTCCGGCCGGCATCCAGGGAAAAGCTCACCTGGTCCAGCACCGTCACACGACCGGAACCGGGCAGGTGAAAGGATTTGACCACCTGGTTCACCGCCAGCATTACAGGCACTCCTTTATATATGGCAGCACTGTCGCAGCAATCTGCCGGTGGCCGGCCGGGTTGGGATGGACCCCGTCCGCCTGGTTCATGTCCTCTACTCCGCCCACATTGTCCAGCAGAAACGGAATCAAAGCAATCTGATATTTGCTGGCCAGGTCCTGGAATGTCTGCCGGAACTGTCCGGTGTATTCCGGCCCGTAGTTGGGGGGGATCTCCATGCCCGCCAAGATAACGCACAGGTTGTTTTCCAGGGCCAGGGCAATGGTGTCATCCAGGTTTTCAGCCATGCTGTCAAGAGGCAGGCCCCGCAGCCCGTCATTGGCCCCCAGTGCCAACACCAGGACCTGGGGGTTGGTCTTGAGATGCCATTTCAGGCGGGACGGCCCGGAGGCCGTGGTGGAACCGCTGATGCCGGCATTGATCACGGTGACATTGTCAATCCTTTGTTGTTTGAGCATCCTGCCCACCACCGCTGGAAAAGCCGCCTCCTTTTCCACCCCCAGCCCTGCTGTGATGGAATCACCCAGAAACAGAATCCGGGTTTCTTTTGCCCCGGCAGGCAGGATCCCGGCAGATAGCCACAAAAATATCCCTGCAACCGCCGCATATATCAAAACTGTCTGCTTCATGTATCTCCTCGCTCGACCCGGTTAGATCATTCTGTATAAAAATGGCAAGCAAAACCCTTCCTGTCAAATGGAAACAAAAATATTTCGACCGTTGCCGACCTAAATGTCTCATCCCATCAAGCTGCTACTTGAAATTTTATTAAAGTTCTTATGGCTGTCAAACTGAGTGAACCTTTCTTGACCCAGCTCATTCCATTTTTCTTTTGTCGGTCTGAGACGGTAATATTATTCATTTTTTCCTGCTTTGTTTGAATTTGGCATCTTGAGGCGTTTGCGCAGATCATTGATGGTGATTGTTTTGCAGGTGCAGTCGAATATCTGATCTCTTCTGGGTATCTGCAGTCAATGAAAATTCTGGTTGAGTTATGAAAGCAATGGAATGCCGTAACACAACTCACTCCCTGTTGAGAGAAATTGTGAGCGGTCCCTTGGTCCATATAGACGAAACTTCAGTACAAGTGAAAGGATTTTCCAAACCGTATGTTTGGGTGTTCGCAAACATGAATACGGTCTACTACATTTTCAAACCAAACCGAGAGGCGGCATTTTTAAAGGAAGCATTGGAAGATTTCAGCGGTGTACTTATCTTTTTACCCTGGATATGAGTCACTTTCTTGCATACAGCAGAAATGCTTAATTCATTTAATAAGAGATCTGAACGAAGATTTTTTGCAAAATATAGAAGAATTCGAGACACTAATTTTAGTGAAAAAAGTATCAAAGAGTACTTGATTTTACGCAGCATCCAACAGACCTGTAAATATAGAGGAATAAGCTTCCTGAAATTTTTAAAATCAGGGAAAAAGAACGTCAGTGCCTTTACAGGTTGACAGGCATTACTCTTATTTTTTTAGAATACCATTACAAATCATGAGTTCTCAACAGGGAACGATCTGGACCGTGGAAGTGAAAATGATAGACTATGGTTTTCTGAGCCAGCAGCAAAATCATGCATTTCCAGAACGTTTGGTTTGGAATGGTACTGAAAGGGCTGCCAATCGTGGACATGCGATTAGCCAGGCTTTGTAACTGTACCGATAATTTCCCCTTTCAAGGATCCTTTGCATGATTTTTCTGAGGCTGAATAAAATTATGATACCAATAAAATCCGAAACTTGATAATATTCTTTATGTTCGGATAATGCATATGGACAATTGACAGGACAGTGGGCGAAATGATGCCGCGTCAGATAATAAACTGCTCACCATCATTTTCACAAATGGCGAAAAAAAAATATATGATATTAGTAGACTATGGGATAATGAAATGTTTGCGCCATTGAAAAACCCTTCTTTTTTTTAAAAATGTGAAAATTGAAAAAGGAGGCTACGCTGTTTATTGGAATGATAATATTGATATAAGTGAATATGAACTTTGGAAAAACGGAGAGAATTCCCAGTAGCTCGCACTCAACATAAATTATCCGATACCAAAGTTTTTTCAAGGGTATTTGATCAAGGATACCAAATCTAAGCTTGATCGTAATGGAATGTCAAAAATTTAGGATGCCACCTCAATTAAAATTTTACCAACACTGGTGTTGACATCATCGATCCGGTAGACAACCCGGAAACGTTTCAGCTTCAGGGATCGGAACAGAGCCAGTTCGTTTTGCAGCGGCTTGCCAACATATGGATTTTCATTGCGCCCTTTGGGTTATGTCAAGCAGGTCCTTGTTCTTGTTTTCACCCTTTACCTGTGTTACCAGTAAACTGTTCAACCATATTGACAAAACATTGCCGGAGGCCTGACATGTCAGAAAAAGATATCCGCTGGGTTCAGCGGTACTGCAATTATGCAAAAGCCTTTGGGCAGTTGTCCAGATTCATCGAAAAAAAAGAGTTGAATGAACTGGAAAAACAGGGCTTGATCCAGGCGTTTGAATGTACGTATGAACTGGCCTGGAACACTATCAAGGATTATTTTGAAAACCAGGGTGAAACCGGCATTCACGGCAGCCGGGATGCCTTCCGCCTGGCTTTCAGACGCGGCCTGATTGAAAACGGCCAGGCATGGATGGACATGATCAAAAGCCGCACCCTGACCACACACACCTACAATCCAGAAGTTGCCGATGCCATTACAGATGCGGTTTCCAACACCTATTATCCCGAATTCACCCGGCTTAAAAAGACTTTTCAGACACTGAAAGACAATGATGACTGACCAGGCATATAACGAGCTGAATAAAAAATATGAGGAACTGCTGGAAGAAAACAGACAGCTCAGGGAAAAAATTTGCGTGCTTGAAGCAGCGTCAGAACAACGTGTTGTTTCAAATGATTCTTCCGACAACAGCTTTTCATCATACGTCCCTGCGGATGCCTTATCTGCAGAAACACAAATTGAAAGCAATATCGCGGAAAACACCTCAAAACCCATGGAGATCATCAATAAGCATTCAGCTGCTTCCAAAAAAATTCAATTATTCATGTCATTGTTCAGGGGCCGTAGTGATGTCTATGCCAAACGGTGGGAAAACAAAAAAGGGGGATCCGGATACAGTCCTGTCTGTGCCAATGAATGGAAACCGGGAGTATGTTTCAAACCAAAAGTCAAATGTTTCAAGTGCCAGAACAAATCATACTCACAATTGAATGAGGCTGTCATCGAGGCACACCTTACGGGAAGCAAAATCGTAGGTATTTACCCAATGAATCCGGATGAAACCTGTTATTTTCTTGCCATGGACTTTGACAAGGACGGATGGCAAAAAGATATTACCGCAGTAAAGAATGTCTGCCAGATGTTCCAGATTCCGGTCGCAGTGGAACGATCCAGATCAGGAAATGGCGGCCATGTCTGGTTTTTCTTTGAAGATGCGATTTCTGCTTCCGCCGCAAGGAAATTCGGGATGTCGCTGCTGACAAAAGCAATGGAAAACCGGCATGAACTGCCGTTTGCATCCTATGACAGACTGTTTCCAAATCAGGACACCATGCCGGAAGGCGGGTTGGGGAACCTCATTGCCCTGCCGCTTCAAAAATCGGCACGTAAGCAAGAAAATACCGTTTTTGTTGATGACAGATTTCAGCCTCTTCAAGATCAGTGGATGTTTCTATCAGGTCTTCAACTATTGTCTGAACAGGATCTGCAGGATCTGACAGGAAAAATCGGTATGGGCCATGAACTGGGACTGCTCAAAACCGAAACATCAGATGATGATACACCTGACTGCAAGCCATGGATAAAAAAACCACCCCTTATAGATAAAGCAGATTTTCCAAAATCGGTTGAATTGGTCAAAGCGGAGATGCTTTTTATCAAAAAAAAAGGATTCAGTCAAAAAGCATTGAATCGTCTCAAACGATTGGCAGCCTTTAAAAACCCTGAATTTTTTAAAAAACAAGCCATGCGGATGCTGACATTCAACATTCCTTCGGTCATCTCCTGCTCGGAAGATATTGATGGGTATCTCGCACTCCCTCGGGGATGTGAGTCGGATATCATTGACTTGCTCAACGATCACAACGTTACACCGGAATTGATTGAAAAATACCATTCCGGAAAACCGATCAATGTGGAATTCAACGGTATGTTACACCCGGAACAGCAGGATGCTGCCAGTCACCTGATACGCCATGATACAGGGGTGCTCTGTGCCACAACCGCATTTGGCAAAACCGTTGTCGGTGCCAATCTGATTGCCCGAAAAAAGGTAAACACCCTCATTCTGGTTCACCGTCAGCAGTTGATGCTTCAGTGGAAAGAACGGTTGTCCCAGTTCCTGTTGATTCATGAAACACTTCCTGAACCGGAAAAAAAGCGCGGCAGAAAAAAGAAGGTCAGCTTGATCGGCCAGCTGGGGGGTGGCAAAAACCATCTTTCATCAATTGTGGACATTGCCATCATGCAATCCATCAACAACAGCGGAGAGGTCAAAGACTGCATCAAAAATTACGGCATGGTTATCGTTGATGAATGCCACCATGTGTCTGCCGTGAGCTTTGAACAGATTTTGATCGTCAGCCCGTTTATGACCAAAAGCCGCGTCTTGCAGGTGATGGATTATTTTAAAGAACAAATTGACAACCATGTCAAAGTGTCCATACTGACAAGGCCTTTAGAAGAGTTCCATGAAGAAAAAAGAGCCGGCCTTAACGAGATCTTGACACTGTTACAGACTGCGGGTGTCACTGTCCTGTTAAAACCCGGGATCCACCAGAAATTTGCCATCATTGACAGCAAAATTGTCTGGTTCGGCAGTATCAACCTGTTGAGTTTCGGATATTCCGAAGAAAGTATTATGCGCCTTGTCAGCAACAATATTGCCTTTGAACTGTCAAACACCATTGATCAAAAAGGAGAGAAATAAATCCATGCTTTACAGAAAGATGCCGAAGGTTAAAGAAGAATTATCTATCCTGGGGTTCGGGTGCATGCGCCTGCCGGTGCAGGAAAACGGCAAAATCGACCGGCCCCGAGCCGTTGCCCAGATCCGCCACGCCATTGACAACGGGGTCAATTACCTGGATACGGCCTGGCCCTACCACGGCGGAGACAGTGAGCGGCTGGTGGGAGAAGCACTACAAAACGGATACCGGGACAAGGCATTCGTCGCCACCAAGCTGCCTTCCTGGATGGTGAAAAGCCGAAGCCACATGGATGAGTTCCTGGATCAGCAGTGCAAAAACCTGGGCACCGACCCCATCGATTTTTACCTGATCCACAACCTGGCCGGTCCCATGTGGGAACGCCTCAAAGGCATGGATGT
>JAWOEP010000117.1:0-17962 GCA_046482705.1 Desulfotignum sp. | reverse complement strand
TCAGGCTTTTGCTGCTTTGGATTCACACGGTGAGTATCTGGTTGTCAGCATGTGGGATACCATTGAGGACTGGAACAGCTGGATGCACAGCGAGTCGCGGCAATCCATTCAGCGCCAGATAGATGAACTGACAGTTGAAAACACCGAGTACCGTTACTATGAACCTATTGTAGGCGGTATTATTCCAAAGTTTGAAGCAGTGCTTTAATACTTCAGTGCAGCAGGCCCAGCATGCCACTTTACGTTTTTAAAACCCATACCCCCCGGATTCACCCATCCGTATTTGTGGCCCCCTCAGCCCAGATCATCGGCAATGTCCGTATCGGCAGTGATTCTTCGGTCTGGTTCCAGACAGTCATCCGGGGAGATCTGGACACGATCGCCATTGGTGAAAAAACAAATATCCAGGATCTGTGCATGTGCCACGCAGATGAAGGCATTCCGCTGACCATCGGCCATGGCATCACCATCGGCCACAGAAGTGTGATCCACGGGTGCACCGTCGAAGACGGCTGCCTCATCGGCATGGGCGCCGTCATTATGAACCATGCCGTGATCGGAAAAGGCTCTGTCATTGCAGCCGGTACTGTTGTGCTGGAAAAGACCGTGATACCGCCCTGTTCCCTTGTGACCGGTTCTCCGGGCAGGGTAAAAAAGACCTATGACAATCCGGAACAGCTTTCCCAAAGCATCCAGTCCATGGCCCAAAGCTATCTGGAAAACGCCCGGTCATATTCGTCCCCCAGCACGTTTTATGAATTAAAATGAATATGGCCGGTTTTTGTTTTCACCCTTTTGTCACGCACGGATGACAAAAATGTGCATTTCTTTGGGGCCGTGTGCACCATGAACCATGGTAAGTTCGATATCAGCGGTTTTGCTGGGGCCGGAAATAAAGACCATGTGGTGGGTCAGTTCTTTTTCAGGGGTATTTTTTTCATCATCAAGCACAGCATAGAGTTCGGTCAAATTGGTCAGTATCTGGTCAAGTGTAATAACCGACACATGGACAGCCGGTACCAGGGAAACAGCCCGGCCCTGATGGGGATGGGTTTTCATGACAATGGTGGCGGTATCTGCCACACAATAATCGGCCGCTGTAATGCCCATGAAAGAAGCTATGGTATTTTCCCGTATGACCTGCCTTTGTCCTTTCAGGTCTGCGTGTGAATCCATGGCAGTGGTATGCACCGGAATGTCCTGACCCGCCAAGACAGATTCCAGATCAAGCGTATCCAGAAGGGGATGGGACCAACGGATCAACGCCTTTTTTTCTCCCCATTCCGGATTTTTCTGCCGGACAAGTGTAGCAATCTGCTGTGCCGCCTCAGCCGCGTCTGCCACTGGTGTGACATGCAGGTTCAAGGGCAGAGCCTGATCCATCAACACCGTCAGAAGCGTTTCTCTCTCCTGTGGTGTGCGCCATTGTACTGCCTGCAGGAGGTTTTGGGGCTCCTTGTCCGATATTTCCGGAAAAATTTGTGCCCGCCGGACATCGGCAGGCCCAGTGTCCGGCCCCAGGGACTGACGTACCCGGTTGATAAAACTGGCGCGATGATTCTGTATCATAACATGGTCCTTAATCTGGCTGTTTCCTGCTTTTCCATTGGGATCGAAACGTCCGGCTGCTTATTTTCCGCAAGGTCCGGGACCGGGTCCATCCGGCAAGCGGACCGGGCAGCTGGCGGATGGGGCCCTCTTTTGCATACACCAGGGCCTGCATTCGGGAAGCGGACAACAGCGCGGCACGATAGGCAGCAGGATGAGAGGTGAACCAGGCAAAGGTCTCCATGGCAAATTTTTCCGGTTTACTGACAGGGGTTGCCCCCCAGGTTTCATCCCCTTCTGCCAGCCGGAACCGCAGTTCTCTGAGCATTCTGGGCAGATCTATATCCACCGGGCAGGCCTGTTTGCATGCTCCGCACAGGGTTTCGCCGAAGCACAGGTCCTGTGACCGATTCAAGCCTGCCAGAAGCGGGGTCACCACAGCCCCCACAGGACCGGAATAAGGAGATCCATAAGCATGTCCCCCGATTTTGCCGTATACCGGGCAGACATTTAAACAGGCCGAACACCTGATACAGCACAACATCTCTCGAAATGCCGGATCCGCCAGCATGCGGCTGCGCCCATTGTCAATAATGATCAAATGAAACGCCTCAGGACCGTCTGGATAATCTGCCGGACCCGGCCCTCCCACATAACTGACATATCCCCCCAGTTTCTGGGCCGCAGCCCCGCTGGAAAGAAGCCGAAACAAGATATCATGATCCTTTAGGGTTGCCACCACCCGTTCCATGCCCATAAAGGCTACATGTACCCGGGGAAGGGTGGAAGACATCCGGATATTGCCTTCATTGGAAACTGTTGTGATATGGCCGGTCTGGGCACAGGCCAGGTTGCAGCCGGTAATACCCATGTCTGCAGCCAGAAATTTTTCCCGCAGCGCAGCCCGGGCGGCCTGGGTCAACACACCCGGATCCGGGGTGTAATCTATACCCAGTTTTTCAGCAAAGAGCTGACCCACTTGCTCCCGGGTTTTATGAATGGCCGGTGCTATGATATGGGAGGGTTTTTCACCAGCCAGCTGAATGATATATTCTCCTAAGTCGGTTTCTGCCACATCAATGCCTACACCTTGCAGTGCCTGGTTCAGGCCCACCTCTTCGGTCACCATGGATTTGCCTTTGACCACGGTTTTGACCCCATGTTTTTTTGCCACTGAAAGGCAGTAGGATACCGCTTCTTTAGCATCCCGGGCAAAAAACACCTGACCACCGTTTTCAGCAACCTTGTCTGCCAGCGCTTCAAGCAGAATATCCAGATTTTCAATACACCGCTGCCGGATCTCATGTGCCTGCTGCCGGATGCCCACCCCTTCGGGCTGTGATGTGTACATCTTTTGGGTGGCAGGCCCCAGCCGATCCTGGACACCGGCCAGTGCTCCCTGGAGCCGTTTGTCTGAAATGGCCTGTCTGCTTTTGGCTGTATATTTTTCTGTGGTAAACGGATCGTCCATTGGTAGGTCCTTACATTTATGGTGCAAGCACTTCTGCAATGTGCTTAACTTTGACCGGATGTCCCATATGGGTCAGATACCCTTCAATATTCAACAGACACCCCATGTCACACCCCACCACCGTATCTGCTCCGGTTTCCAGAATCCGTTCCACTTTGTCCGCCACCAGGGCGGTGGAAATATCCGGATACTTGATGGAAAAGGTGCCGCCAAACCCACAGCACCGGTCTGACTGCGCCATCTCTACCAACGTCAATCCGCGCACATGGGACAGCAGTTCCCGGGGCTGCCGGCCCACACCGAGGGTCCGCAGCAGATGGCAGGAATCATGATAGGTGACCGTTCCCTGGTAGGCGGCCCCCACATCACTGATATGCAGCACATCCACCAGAAACTCGGTCAGTTCAAAAATTTTGCCGCCGACTTTCTTTGCCCGCTCCAGCCAGTGGGAATCATCTGCAAACAGTTCAGGATAATGGTGCTTGACCATGGCGACACAGGAACCTGAAGGGCACACAATACATTCAGCGTTCTCAAACACCCGGATAAAATGCATGGCTGATTTTCGGGATGCTGTGCGATAGCCGGCATTAAAGGCCGGCTGGCCGCAGCAGGTTTGGTCTTCAGGAAACCTGGTGCCAATGCCGAACCGGTCAAACAGGCGCACCATGCCCATTGCCGCATCCGGTGCCATGGCATCCACCATGCACTGAACAAAAAGGGTAACTTCGGAAAAAACAGGCATCATTTTCTTATCCAATAAAATGACCGGGCAGCCAGGTCAACAGCTGCGGAAACAGAATACACAGCAGCACCGCAAGGATCTGAAGCCCCACAAAGGGAATCACACCCCGGTATATATCGGTTGTCTTCACATCCGGCGGCGTGATTCCCTTCAAATAAAAAATGGAGTACGCAAATGGCGGCGTTAAAAATGAAATCTGCAGATTGAGCATGACCAGCACTGCAAACCATATTGGGTCAAACCCCAGTTCTGCGGCAATAGGGGTTATCAACGGCACCACAATAAAGATGATCCCCATCCAGTCAATGAACATGCCCAGCAGAATCAGCAGCAGCATGATAACCAGCAGCGCTCCCCACCGGCCAAAAGGTAAGGATGAAAACAAACCGATGATCACATCATCACCTCCCAGGGTCACAAACACCGTGGAAAAAAATGATGCGCCCACGGCAATCATCATGATCATGCTGGTGATGTTCAGGGTCTCATACCCGGCATTTTTCAATGTCTTGAAATTCAGCTGCCCATGACAGGCGGCCAGGACCATGCTTGCAATCACCCCCACTGCTGCTGCCTCGGTAACTGCGGCAATACCCATGAAAATGCTGCCCAGCACCGAAAAAATCAGCAGCATGGCCGGCAGAACCGCGCTTAAAAAAAGCCATACTTTCTGCCGAAGCGGCACCGCACGTTCCTCCTCCGGCATGGGGGGACCGTCTTCAGGCCGAAAATAGCAGCGCACACCAATATAGACCATGTACAGCAGGGTCAGCAAAATACCGGGAACTACAGCCCCAAGGAACAATTTGCCCACGGATAACTGGGCAATGGGACCGTAAATAACGATCATCACACTCGGGGGAATCAGAATGCCCAGTGTGCCTCCGGCACAAACACTGCCGCAGGCAAGAGACTTATTGTATCCGTTTTTGAGCATGGCCGGCAGCGCCATAAGTCCGATGGTGACTTCAGATGCCCCCACAACACCTGTGGTTGCAGCAAATATCGCTGAAATGGCAATGGTGCTGATGCCAAGTCCCCCCCTCAGCCCCCCCCATAACAGATACATCGCGTTGAATAACCGTCTGGCCATACCAGATTTTTCCATGAAAACCCCCATGAAAAGAAACAGTGGTACAGCCAGAAGGGTATAATTGGTCATCAGTCCGAAGAGGCGGGTGATGAAAAAACCAAATATTTCCGGCCCGACATTGATCAATCCAAAAATCATAGCCACACCACCCAGAACAAAGGCAGTGGGAAATCCAAGAAAAATTCCCAGCAGCAGAGTGGCAAACATCAAGCATACAGACATTTCAGGACTCATGGGCCATGTCCTTTCCCAAAGCGATCATCAGTCTGCGCAAAAAATCAGCCGCCCCCTGCAAGAGCAGCAGGAAAACACCGATGGGCATCAACGTTTTAAACGGATAGAGGAGCGGCTGCCAGTAACTCTGCATCGAACGTTCCTGTACAGCCCAGGAAAACAGCACGTAGGGGTACAGATAAATGAGCATGCCGATCCACAGGGGGAAAAAAAACAGCAGATAAAATACCACATCAACTGATGCCCGCATCCGGGGAGAAAAACGGCAGTAAAAAATATCTATCCGCACATGCCGCTGATATTTCAGTGCATAGGCTTCGCCAAACAGAAAAAACGTGCCGCCGATCATATAACTGACGTCAAATGCCCATTTGGTAGGATTATTGAATGCGTAACGGGCAAGAATTTCATATCCCAGAACCGCTGTCAGGATCACCACCAGGTAAATGATGACTGATGCTGTGACTTCGCTGATACCATCAATGATAGTTATAAATTTATCTATATACGTCATGTTCCCCCCGGCGGGTCAAATATTCACTATTGCAACGTCTGATCCCTCATACCGGCTACTCTACTGCCGGAGTCATCAACCGGCGGTAGTTGTCATACCCTTTTCGAAAATCTCTCTGGGATTTGAGCACCTTTGCAAAAAACGGATCCTGTTCAGCTTTTCTGTCCAGCAGGGTTTCTGCTTTTTGGGCCAAGTCCTTTTGAATGGAAGGATTCAGATATTCGATCTGCACACCTTTTTCTTCAAAGAAATTCAGCGCGTGGATGTCATCGTGAATGGCAAGGGTGACCATTTCCAATGTGGTGGCCTGGGCTGCGATTTTCACAATAGCCTTGAGATCTTCCGGCAGTTTTGCCCAGGATTTTTTGTTCACAGTGATGTCGAGAAATGTGCTTGGCTGATGGATGCCCGGAACCAGCAGGTATTTGGCGATTTCATGAAACGCCAGGTCTTTGTCCATGGAAGGAATACTGAATTCACCGGCATCCAGAACCTTGCGCTGAAGAGCTTCATAGATTTCTCCGGCCGGGAGCATCATCACGGAGGCACCGGCTTCCGATAAAATTTCCCCCCAGAAACCGGATGTGCGAAACTTGAGGCCTTTAAAATCTTCCAAAGACCGGATAGGCTTGTTGGACCAGGCAAGGTTTTCAGAAGGCAGCATGCCGCAGGGTGCAGCAAACCCCAGATCATAGGCTTTATAAAGTTCCTGGTACAAAGCCGCCCCGTCTCCCTGGTAAAACCAGGTCAGATACGGCAACACATCCATACCAAAGGGTATATAACCAAAAAGAGGGGCTGCAGGTAATTTTCCCATCTGATAGGCTGGTGAACAATGGGCTGCATCTATGGTCCCCATTCTGACTCCGTCATTGACCTCAAGTGCTCCCATGAGTACGCCGGCGGCGTAGCTTTTGATAACAAGCCGGCCCCCGCTCATCTCTCCCACATTTTCGGCAAACTGGTCAGCGGTTTTCTGCAGAATAGTACCCTTTGGCCAGGAAGATGCCATTTTCCAGGTAATCGTGTCTGCAGCAAAAACCGATGTGCTCAACCCGACAACTGCCGGCAAAGCCAGCATACTGATGATAACCCATTTCAATGCCTTCATACGTTTTCTCCTTTTTTTTCCTGTTGTTATGCTGTCATGGGAACCTGGATTGTTTCCCATCCATAAACCTGGTAATACCACAGATACCAATCGCTATTTTATTTGTCAAGCCATAAATTCTTGACGCAGCATTTTTCTAATTATATAATAATATTATGAACATTATCAATATTATTCAGATTGGTTTTACCAGGAATATATTATGACAGTACCTATGTATCAGCGCGTTACAACAAAAACCGTTTCCGAAGAAATTATCGAGCAGATTAAAACACTGATTAAAGAAAGCAAAATTGAACCCGGAGAACAACTGCCGCCTGAGCGCAAATTTGCAGAAATGCTTGGTGTCGGGCGCCCCACATTGAGAGAGGCGTTGAACCATCTGGAAGCCAGAGGGTTTTTGGAAATTCGAAAACGCCAGGGTGTATTTGTGAAAAACATCAGCACGCCTTTGGTGTCAGATACCATCCACCAGATCTTTCGTGAAGACAAAGGGATGCTTCCTTATTTATATGAAGTCAGAAAAGATATCGAACTGGCCGGGGCTTATCTTGCAGCCCAGCGCCGCACCGATGAGGACCTTGCCCTTATTGAGTTCTCAATCCGCAAAATGGAAACAGATTTAGCAGCAGGCAGCATTACCATATCAGATGATATCGGTTTCCATATAGCAATTGCACGATCCACCCACAATTTTCTCCGGGTGCATATCTTAAAACACCTGTTTGACATTTCAGGGGAATTCCTCGACAGTGTTTTAAAGGAACTGGCAAAAGAAAAATCCAATTTACCCTCAGTTGTCCAGCAGCACCGGCGGGTTCTGGAGGCAATCAAGACAAAAAATGCCCAGAAGGCACACGATGAGATGCAGAAACACTTAGGCTGGGTACAGGTGCAATGGCGGAGTATTTTGAATTCTGAAAAGTAAAACTTGCCGGCCTGTAAGTTTTTATTAATATGCAGGCCGCAGCTTCTACATCTTGTCCTAGAATTTGTTTTTTTTAATTTTTAAGATTGATTTTAGTCAAAATTGTATTAATGTAACTATGTATTATTTACTGATTGTTCCTTGTTACTTTTCTACATTCCTGTTTGACAGGGAATACGCTTACGGGAATCCCACAGGGATTCCAGAGGTAAATTCATTAACAACTCTCAAGAAGAAAGGAGCACACATGGAAGTAAAAGATTATTGCAAAGCTATGCTGGCTGAGGTTAACGCCTGGAAAAACAAGCTTGATGCAATGAAAAAAACGGCAGACGCTTACAGCACCGAACAAAAAGAAAAAGTTCTTCCTCTCATTGGACAGCTGGAGCAGGAAGTGACCACAGCCCAGATGCGGGTGGATCAGCTGGAAAAAGAATGTCCATCTGACTGGTCACCCATGAAAAATGATCTTGACGACCTTTTTGGGACTGTCGGCAGCAAGGTAAACCGTGCCTGGAAGGATCTTGAAGGAGGAAACGTGGGTGGATAACACCAGTGCTGTTTGACTTTTTTTATTTAAAAGGCTTTGCACTTATGTGTGAAGCCTTTTTTATAGATACCAATGCCAGCGGACAGCAGCCAGGATGGCAAAATGCATTGTTTGGTCATGGATACTGTCCTGGCACCGGACAATGCAGTTCAGAAATGATGGTACCGTATCAACCAACCATGCAATTTATCAGGAGGAGCCATGGCGACCGAAATCAAGGCCGGCTGCGCCCGTCCCACCGGCGGGCCGGTCGGACAGGACCCGGCAGCTCAAGAAACCGAAACAACTGCAACTGAAAAAAAGGAGACAGCAGCGATGATACAGGTTGGCAAAAAAGCGCCCGATTTCACTGCACCAGGATATTACCAGGGCAGTTTCAACAATTTCAAACTTTCCGATTACCTTGGCAAATGGGTGTTGTTGTGTTTTTACCCCGGTGACTTCACCTTTGTCTGAGCCACAGAACTTTCAGCAGTTGCTGAAAAATATGAAGAGCACCGCAAACTCGGTGTGGAAGTGCTTACCATGAGCATTGACAGCATGTTTGTGCACAAAATGTGGAATGACAAGGAACTGGCCAAAATGGTTGACGGCGGGATCCCGTTTCCCATGCTGTCGGATGCCGGGGGCCGGGTGGGAAAAGTATACGGCGTGTATGACGAAGATGCCGGTGTGGAAACCCGGGGCCGGTTTATCATCGACCCGGACGGCGTGATACAGGGATATGAGGTATTAACCCCTCCTGTGGGCAGAAATGTGGCGGAAACCATCCGCCAGATACAGGCATTTCAGCTGGTCCGGGAGACCAAGGGCGCAGAGGCCACCCCGTCCGGATGGCAGCCGGGGAAGAAAACCCTCAAACCCGGCCCCGACCTGGTGGGAAATGTATGGAAAGAATGGAAAACCGAAATGGCATTTGACTGATATCATCCACCGGCAGGCAGCAGCACAAGCGTGTGTGCTGCTGCCGCCGATACCCTGTCCAGGGTGAAAAGATCCTGCCGAAACTGTCCGTTCATGTACATTTGTGCCTGGGAGCAGTAAAACGGTGAGGCCGGAATACCGGAACTGCCGGTGGGAATGATGACCCGGCTGTTATCCCAGTCTGACAGATCGTAGATATGGCGCTGGGAAGCCCCGTGTTTCACGTCAAAGGGTGCATTGAGTTTATAGGCATAAGGAGATACCGTGTGAAAGGAGCCGGGAGCGGGAAACGGTCCCCGGTTCAGGTCAAACAGGGTATCAAGTATGTCCACGGATCCCAGGGGATGGGACAGTGTCAGAGTGTGGATGCTGCCCCATTGCCATTTTCCCGGATCACTGCCCCATTTTTCAGCCAGCGCGGCCACCGCTTCTTCAAAACTCTGACACACAATATCTGATAAAGATTCTTTCACATCCGGGGTATGGACATTATCTGCCCAGGCAGAGTCCGGCTTCGGCCAGATATTGTGCATGGCATGCCGGACCGGGTAGGACTCGGACAAAAATTCTTCAACCAGATCCTGGCCCATTTCATCAGCCAGCAGGTTCCGGGCACAGGTGACATAAACCTTCTCAAATATAGCCGGGGCCGGGGCATCCTGCCGCATCTCCCCGTCCCAGGATGTCAGTATGCCCAGGGCTGCCTGTTCCAGGCCGGTGAGTTCGGCAGACCTCGGGGTCAGGCAGGACAAAAGGCCCGGCAGCAGGTCCGCGACCAGCCGGGACTGGTGATCCGTCTGCATGGCCATGAAATCTTCCAGGGACAGGCGCTCTTTGGCTGCCAGCATCTCCCGGATGCGGTCGATGCGGTAGTGCAGGGCATACCAGTGGGAGATATGGTGGGGGTAATCAACGTCAACTGTCTTGTTGTTGGCTGATGACACCACGCCGTCTGCCGGGTTGAAGGTATAGGGCAGTTCTTCAAAGGGCACAATACCAACCCATTCGTATTCACCGGTCCATCCCGGGTAAATATCCATGCCGCTGCCTTTTTTGCGAATGGGAATGCCGGCGCAGGTATGCAGCCCCACATTGCCCTGGACATCGGCGTAGGCGATATTCTGGCTCACCGCCACAAATCCTTTGACCGCCCCGCGGAAATCTTCCCAGTTTTCAGCGCGGTTGAGCTGATACACCGCCCCGAGTTCATTACTCATGGCATTGCCGATCCACTTCATGGACACCACCTCACTGCCCAGGCCCTTGAACCGGCTGATCACCGGCCCGTGGCGGGTGAACTGCAGGTCCCGGGTGACGGGGTCTCCGTCCTTGACATGGATGGTCTGCTGTTCTGTTTCAAAGTCGATCCATTCCCCCTGATACTGGTATTGCCCGGGGTGGGCATCATCGGTTTTTTCCAGGAAAAAATCCATGTCATCCACTGTCACATTGGTCATGCCCCAGGCAATGTGTGCATTGTGACCGACGATCACAAAGGGCTGACCAGGCAGGACCACGCCGGTGACATGGACGCCGCCTTCTGCATGGTGGAGCATGGGATACCACAGGCCCGGGGCATTAAGCCCCAGGTGCATGTCATTGGCGAACAACGGCTTGCCGGTTTGGGTGCGCTCCGGGCCGGCTGCCCAGTTATTGGAACCATGGAATACTGTCATGCCCAGGTTTCCCAGGATATCCGCCGACTGCCGCAATCCAGCGTCCCATCCGCTGGAGACCATGTCATATCCGGGCAGGTGTACCGGGGTTTTCATCATGGTCTGGTCCGGAAGCAGTTCCTGGTAAAGCGCATCCCCCACCTGTTGCCGGATTTTGTGGAAAAGCGGTTCAATCCCGTAAGGGCTGGTCAGGTCCCAGGCCATATACCCGATCAGGTTGACCGAGTGCATGGGTTCCCAGGGTTCAGGCGTGTATCCCAGTATCCGGAATTCCGGGGGCAGGCTGCTGCCGGCATCGGCTATATATGCATTGACCCCGGCGCAGAACGCATCCAAAGCAGTGAGCAGGCCCTGGTCCCGGCAGCTGTCGAGAATGGCCCGGCTTTTATCACTGATTTTCAGGGCCCGCATCAGCAGATCCACCTCCACCAGGGAATCACCGAAAATTTCCGATAACCGGCCCAGGGTGACCCGGCGCAGCAGATCCATCTGCCAGAGGCGGTCCTGGGCCATCACATACCCCACGGCCCGGTACAGATCGCCTTCATTGCCTGCAGTAATGGACGGCACCCCGTGGGCATCCCGGTACACGGTAACCGGCGAGGCCAGCCCGTCCAGGGGCAGGTTGCCGTCAATGACCGGCAGGGCAGCTGTTTTTAAATGATTCAGAAAAATGCCGGCACCGATACCCAGCACCAGAACAATGGCAATGACCGAATAAATCCAGCGTTTCATGGGAGGAAATCCTTTTTCAATTAAATTTCAGATGACCCTTTGCACCCCCGGTTCCATGGGAAAGCATACCTGACCCTGATTCCATAGGGAGAATAGGACAGGGAAGGCAGGGTTGTCAACTTCGGTTATACTGAACGAAAAGTATTCTTTGAAAAAATGTTTTCCTCATCTTCTTGATTAATTTGTACTACACTGATAATACATGTGAAATTGAAATTTTTTATATTCAGAAAAGGAGAAAAACATGAAATTTACTATTACTTTTCAACTCGACGAAGAATCTTCCCAACTGGTTAAAACATCACTTATGCAACTTTCCAAACGCATCAATGATCTGACCGGTGGTTCTGAAAAAAAGGATTCTTCTTTTGAAGAACCGACACGTATCGCTCCCAAGCCTGCAACCGTTTCGGCCAAACCAGCACCAAAAAAGAAAACCAAGCCCCGCAAATCAAATCTCGATGCTGTCCTTAAAACCATCAAAAAACACAAAGATGGAATTAATTTCAAAGATCTACAAAAAGAGACCGGCCTTACCGGCAAGCAGATTTCAGACAATGCATACCGGTTGAAAAAAGAAAACAAGATAAAAAAGACAGAAAAAGGGATGTTTATCACTCTTTGATCCCTGCCAGCCATAAAACACCTTATTGAAGGAAGTGCTGAGGTTGGCGGACAGCAATACACAGCAACTGGTGGTTTCAGTCATGCCGGACCAGACATTGTGTCTGGAATGGGAGAAAACCAGAACCCCTGTTTCCCGGGAACAGGCCGGGCATGAGAAAAAAATCCATCGCTGGTTTGCGGCCCGGAGAAATTCCTGGCTGTTTGAACTGGGATTTAAAAAAACCAGGGGACAGTTTTCCCCGTCCCTGGCGTATTTTATCCGTTTTGCCGGGCGGTTTGTTCAGGCCCTGTCACGTATCCCGGAACTGGAAACCCTCCGGCATGAAGCAAAGGTGGAGATCCCTTTCGGCACCATCGCAGATTTTCTGTCCACCCGCCCCATGATGGCCGGCGCCGAATATGTGACAGACCGGATGCTGGCAGGTCTGTGGCAGAAATTCAACGACACGTTTGCCAGTGAGATTCAGACGTTCGAGGGACGGGTCAGCGATTATTTCCACGGCCGGAACCCGGACCTGCATCCTGCCGGCCGGGTGTTCTTCCATCTGGTGGAAAACAAAAACCAGGCCCTGCCCTTTGCCTTTATGGCCACCTATTCCGCGGGCATGGGCGCCAATGGAAAACCCAGACACCTGCCCCTGAAACATGCCATTGCATCCCATGATGACGCAGCCCTGCTCAATTTGCTTTCAACGGTTTACAAAGCCGGGGAAAAAAGCCGGATCGTGGCCGGACTCATCGAAACCGGAGAACTGTTCCATCCCCTGGCCTGGGAGGCTGAAGAAGCGTTTGCCTTTTTAAAGGAGATTCCCGATTACGAAGCCTGCGGGGTGATCTGCCGCATCCCGGACTGGTGGAAACACCAGGCCGCCTCCCCCCGGGTGAACATCTCTCTGGGAGACAAAAAACCGGCCATGGCCGGGCTGGATGCACTCCTGGATTTCAAGGCCGGCATTTTGATCGGAGATCTGGCATTCACCCCGGAAGAGATCGAAAAGATCCTTGAGGAAAGCCGCGGACTGGCTTTTATCAAAAACCGGTGGGTGGCTGTGGATCCGGAAAAACTCCAGCAGGCCCTCAAGGCCTGCGAACGGTTCGAAGACCTGGCCGGATCCGGACTGACGCTGGGCGAGGCCATGCGGGCCCGGCTGCATCCGGAAAAGATAAAGGGACTGGACAGTGCAGATCTGGAAGTGACCGTATCCAACGGGGAATGGCTGGAATCTGTGATCCATAAAATGCAGCAGCCGGAACAGGTCAGGTCCATCCGTCCGGGACAGGGATTCAAGGCTGGATTGCGGCCTTACCAGTCAAAGGGGCTCAACTGGCTGAACTTTTTACACACCCACCGGTTCGGGGCCTGCCTGGCCGATGACATGGGACTGGGAAAAACCATCCAGATCCTGGCCCTGCTCAGCACATTTTCTAAAAAACGAAAGCAGGCAGCCAGTCTGCTGGTGGTACCAGCCTCTTTGATCGCCAACTGGGAAGAGGAGATCAACCGGTTTCTGCCCGCACTCAAAACCTATGCCGCACATCCGGGATTTGTCAATGCAAAGGATCGCCAGCACCTGAACGGACGGAATCAGAACACACAGAACCGGGCCGGGGACCTTGCCCTTTCCAGATCCCGGCTGGACCAGCTGGACCTGGTCATCACCAGTTACACCCTGGTCAAAAAATACCAGTGGCTGCAGGACTACACCTGGCATTGCCTGATCCTGGACGAGGCCCAGGCCATCAAAAATCCCGGCACCCACCAGACCCGGGCCGTCAAAACCCTGCCCGCCATTCACCGGATCGCCATGACCGGGACCCCGGTTGAAAACAGGCTGTCGGATCTCTGGTCTTTGTTTGATTTTCTCAATCCCGGGCTTCTGGGCAGCAAATCCGAATTTTCCACCTTTGCCAAAACATTAAAAGACAATCCCAAAGGGTATGCCCGGCTGCGGCAGTTGATTTCTCCCTATATCCTCCGCCGGCTGAAAACCGATAAAACCGTGATTTCCGATCTGCCGGACAAGGTGGAAATGACGGTTTTTTCAGACCTGAGTCCCAAACAGGTGATTCTGTACAAACAGGCGGTGGAAACCCTGGCACACCAGATCGAAAACACCACCGGCATTCAGCGCAAAGGCCTGATCCTGTCTTCTATCATGCGGTTCAAACAGCTGTGCAACCACCCGGACCAGCTGACCGGTTCCGGAAATTTTACGGCAAAACACAGCGGCAAATTCCGCCGCCTGGCCGAGATCTGTGAAACCATCCATGACAAACGGGAACGGGTCCTGGTGTTCACCCAGTTCAAGGAGATGACCCGGCCCCTGCAGTCTTTTCTGGAATCGATTTTTCACCACCCGGGACTGGTGCTTCACGGCAGTGTGTCCGTGGCAAAAAGAAAACAGCTGATTGCGCAGTTTCAGGATGAAACTTACTGCCCGTTTATGGTATTGTCGTTAAAAGCCGGGGGCGTAGGGCTCAATCTCACCCGGGCCAGCCATGTGGTGCATTTTGACCGGTGGTGGAACCCGGCCGTGGAAAACCAGGCCACGGACAGGGCCTTCCGTATCGGCCAGGAAAAAAAGGTCCTGGTTCACAAATTCGTGACCAAAGGGACCATTGAGGAAAAAATCGACCGGATGATCCGGGAAAAACAGGAACTGGCAGACCAGGTGGTAGCCCCGTCCGGGGAAACCCTGGTCACTGAAATGGATGACAACAAACTGATGGATCTGTTCCGGCTTTCCCTGCCGGGTTGATTTTGGAACAAGGATAACTGCCAAGGATTTACCCATGTACTATTACCCTCCATACGTCAGTGTGGCCCGGAAAAAGGCCCTGGCGGAAAGAAAACGCAACGCCCTGAAAAAGAAAAACCCGGGGATCCAACCGGTCATCATCGAAGGCAGAACCCTGGCCACAACCTGGTGGGGCAAATCCTGGAACCGGAACCTGGAACACTATGCCGACTATGCCAACCGGATCGGCCGGGGCAGAAGCTATGTCCGGCACGGGGCGGTCCTGGACCTTCAAATCACGCCGGGGACCATCACAGCACTGGTGGCGGGCAGCGCAGGTGCGCCATACCGGGTTACCATCACCATCCAGCCGATCCCCAAAAAACAGTGGCGCCATATCCAGGCCCGGTGCAGGGACCAGATGGACAGCCTGAAACAATTGCTGGCCGGCCGGTTTCCCAAAACCCTGGAAGCGGTGTTCACCCAAAAAGGCAAAGGGCTTTTCCCGGCCCCCGAGGAAATTTCTCTGGACTGCTCCTGCCCGGACTGGGCTGTCATGTGCAAACACGTGGCAGCGGTATTGTATGGTGTCGGGGCCCGTCTGGACCAGGATCCGTCCCTGTTTTTTGTGTTACGCAAAGCCGATGTCAAAGACCTGGTATCTGAAACAGTCAACGCCGGCAAAAAAGAGCTGCTGACCCGGTCCAGGCAAAAATCTTCGCGCATCATGGAGGACCAGGCAGACCTGTCCGGCCTGTTCGGCATCGACCTGGACAAGGGTGCAGCCCCGGATGAACCGACTGCCAAACCAAAGCAGCCCAAAAAGAAACCAGCCGCATCCACCCGGCCGCCTAAACCGCTGAAAAAGAAAAAAAATCCCGCCACCCGGGCCGCCGCCAACAAAGGACCGCAAAAAACAGTCCCGCCTGAAAACACATCACGGAAAATCACAGATGCCGCCGGCATTGAAACCCTTTTCAAACGGCGGACAAAACGACTCACCCAGGTGGCTGAAGTGATCGAAAAATCTGACATGGCCCCCCAGAAGGTCCGAAACATCCTGTTCCGCCTGGTACAACTGGGCAAACTCGAACGGGTATCCCGGGGGGTCTACCGCTGGGCCAGATGATCTGGATCACTTGTTCACACCCGAAGAATCATTTGTTGCACAGCATGAAAGAATCAAAAAAACAAAAGGCCGCCGGTTCAATGCCATGACCCATTCCGACTGGACCGGTATCTGCCGGCACATCGGATTTGACATCATCACCTCCACCACCACATCCGACGGGCTGGGCCGGGAATCTTTTGCCTGGCTCAACTGCCTGGCCGTATCCCACAAAAAATAAGCGGTTCTATAAAAAATACTGGTCTGAAAAGGCGTCCCGGTTTTCCGTCACCAGCCGGGACATTCCCTTGATGATATGGTCCCGGACCGTGACGATATGATACCGTAGGGCATCCTTTACCCCGTTCTCATCATTTTTTTCAAGACGGTCAAGGATATCCATGTGTTCGGTCAATGAGGTATCCATGACACTGGAAAAATACAGATTCCGGCTGTACCGAAGAAGCAGGACATCAAACAGTTCCTGGAGCATCTTCAATTGGATTCTGGCATCTGCCAAAGATGCCAGACACATGTGAAATTCCATATCAGTGAGGATGCGTTTGTAATAATCATCCTCAGTCACAGCACCCTTATATTTCACCATGGCATCCCTGATTTTTTTTATACCGGTTTCATCAAGGCGGACCATGGTTTCAGAGACCAGGGCTACTTCAATCAGCAGCCGGGTATTGTATACCTCGGCAATTTCCTTGAGGCTGATTTCATTGATATAATATCCCCGGTTGGGTTCATGCCTGACAATATTTCTGAATTCCAGCCATTTCAATGCCTGGATCACCGGGGTCATGCTCACACCGATACGCCCGGCCAGGTCCTTGTATTTGATTTTCTGTCCCGGATGAATCTCGTTGTAAAACAGCATCTGCCGTATAGCGTTGTACGCAGTAAAGGTCAGATCCGGTTTTCCGGCGGGTGTGTCTGGTTTTTCTGACATGGGTATCCTGTTTGCCTGGGGTTTATTGTTCATAATTTTATTAAATCTTTTATAAAATTACAAGTACCCATTTATTCATCTATTTTTTTTACCCAAAAAGCTTGACAAACAAAAACGACTCTGAAATATATTTAATAAATTATTTTATTAAATATATTATTAACATACATATGGCCACGTTACACCTGCGGGAGGCCCGCCATGATCGGAAGCCACGTTATTGTCAAAATGCTGGAAGCCTATGAGGTGACCCATATTTTTGGTGTCCCCGGAGACACCAGCATCTCATTTTATGAGGCACTCCATGACAGCCGGGACCAAATCCGGCACATCATGGCCAGGGATGAACGCGCCGCCGCTTTTATGGCGGATGCCTATGCCCGGCTGAGCCACAAACCAGGCATCTGTGAATGTCCCAGCGGCGCCGGTTCCCTCTATACCGTTCCGGGTGTGGCCGAAGCCAATGCTTCTGGCATCCCGCTCATCGCCATCACCTCGGACATCCCCCTGGCCGGAGAAGGCAGGCAGACCATCACGGAACTGGATACCCAGGGGCTGTATACGTCCATCACCAAATGGGCTGCCCAGGTAAAACACGTAGACAAACTCCCGGAAATGCTGCGGCGGGCGTTTCGAATTGCCACCAGCGGCCGTCCCGGGGCCGTCCACCTTGCCGTCCCCCAGGAAGCGCTGAAAGGCCGGTTTTCCAGTAACACCGCCGATTTTTATGCGGAACCCCAGTGCCGCACCTATCCGGCCTACCGCACCCGGGGCGCCCGAACGGAACTGGAAACCCTGGTATCCGTGCTGCTGGACGGCCGGCGCCTGGTCATCATTGCCGGCGGTGGCGCCAACCATTCCCAGGCAGGAACCGCCATCCAGGCTCTTTCCGAATGGCTGTGTGCGCCTGTGGTGTCCACCATCTCCGGCCAGGGCATCATGCCGGACGACCACCCCCTGGCCATGGGTGTGATCGGTGACAACGGGTTTCATCCCCATGCC
>JAWOEP010000108.1:0-4580 GCA_046482705.1 Desulfotignum sp. | reverse complement strand
CTTGCGCTGGTCACGCATCTTCTTGTAGATGGACAGCAGATGCTTCTGGCGGCCGGGCCAACCTCATTTTTACCCCGGACATGGAACCGCTGCGATCGATTACCAGCACCATGGCCACTGAAGGTTGACGCCTGTTTTTTTCCAGATCAAAACGTACCGGCAGCAATTTCTCTATGGGAGTTTGATAGTAGTCTCCTGAACCGAAGGCATTTTCACCACCCACCATGATATAACAACCACCGGTTTTAACATAGCGGGTAAGAATCATCATTTTGTTGGTACTGACATAATTGGCGGAAATATCGGATTGAATAATGCAGGAATAGCGCTTCATCTGGGTGATGGAAGCCGGAAATCCCCAAGGAGGACGTACTTCGACTTCAAGTCCACTGGAACGAAGCGCCTGGACGAAATAACGTCCTTTGGAGGGCTGTGATTCCAGATAGAGAATTCGGGGCTTGTCCTTGGCCATCAAAACTGCCCAGGCCGTATTATTTTTTTTGACAGTATCCCGATTTTTTTCGGTGATTGTCATGGCCAAGCGGAAAGCCTGAATGCCAAGATCATTGACCACCCCTTTAAATTTAAACCTGTTAATGCCCGGTTTCAGTTTGACTTTTCTGAATGATTCCAAGCCACCTTTGTACATTTCTTCAGGTGATTCTCCCTGATATAAAGAGAGATTTGCCGAAGTTTCCACGTTGGAAACTATAGCTGCTGATAATTCGAAGGGACGTTTGATATCAACACTGGCCGGCATGGAGAACTCGGAGATAAATACCTCGGGTTTTGAGGAGGCCAGAGGAAAATAGTGGTAGATTGGAATTTTCTGCTTTTTCAGGGAAGCAACCGTTGAAAGAGCGTTGCCTCTGGTTTCGAGACCGTCACTTATCAATACAAAGCGAGCTGCATGTCCCGGGGGAATAAGGCTGGTGCCCAAACGCAAAGCTTCGCTGATATCGGTGTTTTCAACTTTTTCATTACGAATTTCAGTGAGGCTCTTTTTGCTTTTCAGATTTACCGAACGGGCATTTTTGTTGAATTTTACCAGACTGGCAGTTACCTCGGAGTTTTTGCTTCTTTTGAGCAATTTATCCAGGATATCTTTGGCTTCCTGCAATTGTTTGTCATCCATCGAAGATGAAATATCGAGAAAATAGACATGGGAAAGCCGGCGGTTTTGTTTTTTGGCTGCAGGCCAAGCCACTGCCAAGGCCAAAATAGCGAAAAGGGCAAAACGAATCAGAAAGATAAGGGTGCGCTGAATCCGGGAAAGATCGGACATGGAAGGCAACAAAACCAGTACCGGAGGCAAAAAAACCAGCAAGAGAGCAGCAGGTCTGAGCAAATACCAGACTTCATCAAAAAAGGGAACTTTGAAACTGAACCCGGTGTGGGGCTGGTAAACATAGAAAAAATAGGCCAGCACCGCCTCGAGCACTAAGAAGATTACAGATTTTAACAGTATTTTTTTAATGCGTTTGTTCATACTGTAATCCTCCTGTTGTAGGTGAACCATTCAAGTCCGAGGATAATCAACACTGTAAGCACAAGAGCTGTCCAAGGCTGCAATCCGATAATAAGCAACAGGCTGAGACAAGCCAGAGCAATGCAAAGAATTCCCAAAAATGCCATAACTGCTCCCCAAGCGCCTCTGAGGTAGGTCATGATCAACATGCCAACTCCTGCCAGGGGGAGAAGGGCTGTCTGAGCGGCTTCAGTCCATTGCAAAGCAGGAACACGGTGCCACCATATTCGGGTATTATGTGAAAGACCCCCAGCGCTACGGCGTGGTGGGATTTGACGATACCGGCTGTGTCACCAGCCTGGAAGAAAAACCGGAAAGGCCCAGATCCAACTACGCGGCAACCGGTCTGTATTTTTATGACAATGCAGTGGTCGATATTGCCGGGCAGATCACCCCGTCTGCCCGGGGCGAGCTGGAAATCACCGATGTCAACAAAATTTATCTGGAACAGGGCACCCTGAATGTGGAACTGTTCTCCCGGGGAACGGCCTGGCTGGATACCGGCACCCATGAATTCTTGCTGGATGCCGCCACCTTTATCAAAGTGGTGGAAGACCGCCAGGGCCTCAAGATTGCCTGCCCGGAAGAGATTGCCTTCCGCATGAAACTGATCACCGCCGGGCAGCTGGAAAAAATTGCACAGCCCATGAAAAAAAACGGCTACGGCCAATACCTTTTGCACCTTCTGGAAAAAATTCAATGAAAGTCCTTGTTTTAGGATCAAACGGCCAGCTGGGATGGGAACTGCAGCGCACCTGTCCGGCCGGCATCCATCTGACCCTGTGTGATTTTCCCGGGGTGGATTTCACCACATCAGACAGTATCCGGGGGTGCATCCAGGCAGCGGCCCCGGACTGCATCATCAATGCCGCCGCCTATACAGCCGTGGACAAGGCGGAATCCGAACCTGCCCTGGCAGAGCGCATCAACCACCTGGCTGTCCGGGAAATCGCAGCGTTGTGCCGCAGACACCGCATCCGCCTGGTCCACATCTCCACGGATTTTGTATTCAGCGGCAAAAACCACAAGCCCTGGCTGCCCAAAGACACGCCATACCCGATATCGGAATACGGCCGGACCAAACTCAGGGGAGAGCAGGCGGTGCTGGAAACCCTGGATACCCCCCTGATCATCCGCACTGCCTGGCTGTATTCGGCCCACGGGGCCAATTTTGTCAAAACCATGCTCCGGCTCATGAATGAAAAACCCGCCCTCACGGTCATCGATGAGCAAGTCGGCACCCCCACCTGGGCCCGGGGCCTGGCCGATGTCGTGTGGCAGGCTGTTGGCACAAACCTGTCCGGCATCTTCCACTGGACCGATGCCGGCGTGGCCTCGTGGTATGATTTTGCTGTTGCCATCCAGGAGCTGGCCCTGGACCTGGGACTGGTCAAAGCCGCCGTTCCCATACAACCGGTGCCTGCTGCCGCGTTTCCCACACCGGCCCAAAGGCCTATGTACAGCGTGCTGGACAAAACCGCCACCCTGCAGGCCCTGGATGTCTCCCCGGTTCACTGGCGCACCCAGTTAAAGGCCATGTTGTCAGAATTACAGGAAGTTGATCACCACCAATCTTGACAGCAGGAAAGGGGTAGTGAACTATTTCCGGCAGCCTGTCAACACCCCGGATTTCAGGCAAAGATTTGTTTTATTCTTGCCTCCTTCTATAAAATCAGCTATTCTGCAGCATTAATAAAATCAATCTTATTGCACCCTAAGGAGTTTTCCATATCCATTGCCCGGGAAAACAATGAAAAAATACTATATTCCCCCCACAGGCTTGATGATTCTTATTTTTATTTTGTCTTCCATTCCCATGGACGGGGGACCTGATAATATTGCGTTTTTGACAAATCTTGATCCGGGCCTTCAGAATCTTCTGCATATCCCGTTATACGGCAGCCTTGCCTTTTTGTGGTTATATGCATTTGTCTCCAGCGGGTTATTGCTGCGCAAAGCCATTTTTTTCAGCATTCTGATTACCATTGGGTACGGGTGTGTGGATGAGTTTTACCAGAGCTTTGTTCCAGGCCGATACGGCGGGATTCTGGATATTTTATTGAACAGCCTGGGCGCTGCGGCAGGGCTTTTTTTAGGGGCCTTGTGGTACCGCAGGTTCCGGGGATATCACCTATAATATTGATTCAGGAGTTAAGAACAATGACACGCTTATCAACCGCATTCTGTGTGTTTCTTATTGTCATGGCACCAATGGTTTCAGGGTGTTCCTCTGATGAAAAAAAAGCACAGGCTCTGTATGAAGACGGACTGGCCTATTTTGAAAACCAGGAATATGAAAAAGCAAAAATTCAGCTCCAGAATGCTGTCCAGCTTGCCCCCGACGATCTGGAAGCCCGGGATCTTCTGTCCAGAATCCATATGAATCTCGGGGATGCCCAGGCAGCGTTCAAACAGTTTTCAAGACTGGAACAGCTGGATCCTGAAAACATGGAATATAAGCTGCAGACCGCATCTTTTTATCTTTTGTCCCAGCAGCGGGAAAAAGCAAAAAGAAGGGTGGAAACAGTTCTGGAAAAAGCGCCTGAAAACATCCAGGCCCTTTACCTGCATGCCGGCATCCTCGGGTCGGAAGCCCGGGACCTGGACGCTGTTGAAGCGGTGTACCACAAGATATTGGAAATCGACAAAAACCAGACCAAAGCCCATATGGTGCTGGCAAAAATCCATATGGCCGAAAACGACCCGGAACAGGCGGAAAACAGCCTTGAACAGGCCCTGGCCATTGACCCGGACAACACAGGTATTTACAGGGCATTGTTTGAATTTCACCTGTCCAGAAAAAACCTGGATGCAGCCCAGAATGTCCTGGACAGCCTGATTGCAAAAAAACCGGATGCAGTGGAACCCCTTTTGATTGCAGGCAATTTTTATGCAGCCCAGGGAAAACCGGATGCAGCGGAAAAAAAATTTCAAGCAGCCATTGATATTGATCCGGAAAACATCAATCCCCATATGGTGCTGGCAAAGCTATTGAACAGCCAGGGCAAAAAAGAAGCGGCAGAAATCCACATCAAAAAAGCCCTGGCACTTG
>JAWOEP010000040.1:0-3718 GCA_046482705.1 Desulfotignum sp. | reverse complement strand
ATCCTGGAAGACCTTGACTTGACCACTGCGCGGCGTCCCAAACAGACTCCAAAACGCGTCAACGTTGATTTTCCTGAATGGATGCTTGCGTCGCTTGACAAGGAAGCCAGGCGGCTGGGCGTCAATGGAAAAATTTGTGGATACCCGGTTTGCGAAAAAAGCAGGTGCCAGGTGAAGTGGTCTCAACTGGCCGCGTCAATAAATGAATAAATTTGTGAAATCGCTTTTACCGTCCAGTCGGTCTTTCCTGAGATAGTTTCCACTTTGTCCTGGTTCAACCGCCGGGCAGTTTCTTCAGCACCAACGCCCCGGTTCTTTAATGACATGATGATTTTCATCACCGCAGCCTTGTATTTTTCCAGGTCCTGATCACGTGAAATATCGGGTTTCAGGGAAGGTTCCGTATTCACCAGGGCTTTCAGATCATCCATATCATCTGCTTCAGAGGGCTGCACCAGCAAAGACAAATCATCCAGATCCACAGATGCTTCTTTTTCAGGTTCGTCTGTGATCAACACACCCAGATCATCCAGGTCTTTTGCAGTATCGGTTTCCCGGGGTGCATCCACCAGCCGGGTCAGGTCATCCAGCGCGTTTTTGTCCGGCTGGTCAGAGGATGCAGAATCAAGTAAATCTGCCAGGTCATCGAGATCTTTTGAACAGGGCAAAGGGGTATCCAGCAGCCGGGTTAAATCATCTTCTGCCTGGATGGTCCGGACTGCTTCATGGGTTATTGTCTGAATGGCGGGATCCCGGGTGCCCTGCCTGATCATCTGCTGGAGCGCTGCTGCAATATTGCCCATGGCCGCCGCTTTTTTCTCTTCTGCCGCAGCTCTTTTTTCAAGGGCCGCCGCTTTTCTTTCTTCTACAGCCGCCCTTTTTTCATGGGCCAGGGCAATTTTTTTCTGGTTATCTTCCATATTGTTAAAAAAAGATCTGATAAGACCAAATCCATCTTTGCCGATCCGTATGTCTTCACCAGGCGGTTCAAACAACGGGGCTTTGGCATCGCTGGTATCTTTGGTGCGATTTTTGTGCAGGTCAGGGCCAGCATCAAGTGTTTTTTCTATTTCTCCGGGCAGTCTGCCGGCTTCCAGCATCTGCTTTATCCAAAGCATTAAAGGAAGATCTTTTTTTGCATACCAGGGACGTCCTTTAACCATCTCCACAACAAACCGGCTGCCAAACCGTTTCAATACAAACCTGGTGAGAGCGGTTCCGGCATCTATCTCCCGAGAGATGTCATGAACAGATAATAAATTTTCTCCAACCGCATCTTTTTTTGTATGTGTATTATCCACTGTTTGCATGTCTCCTTTACAAACCCCTGGTTTTGCTCAAATCGCATACTATCATAGTTTTTCAAACCGAAAAAGAAGTTTCCTTCAAACGCAAATACATCAAACCGTTTGACAGGAAATAAGCGGGTTGGTATATTTTTACATATTCAGATTTTCTTAAACAACCCAAAAAATTACCATATCCGTAATCAACGGAAGGCAGTGGTGTATGAGAACTGCTTCCGGTTGAAACAAGACCAATTTTAATACAAAGACGTCTTTTTTTGTATTAACCCAGGGGGGGGGAAGAACATGGCCGTGAAAAAAAAAGCAACTGCCGTAAAAGCCGATGCATTACTGGAACATGTGGATGCAGTAAAAAAGGGGAAAAAAGTATTTGAAGATGCTTTTCAGGGAGTTTCCCGCATGATTCTGGATGCCGGTATTCAGAAAATCACCGTAAAAGGTAAATCCACCTACCAGTTCGACCTTTTCACCCAGGGCAAAAAACACCTGGTGGGCATGTATGATGAGATCAACTCGTTTGTTTCCTTTGTCAAGGATGCCTCGGAAGGGGGTTCTTCCAGGGAAATGGCCTTTGTGCTGGTGGGAGAACCCGGAAACGGAAAAACCTTTTTTGTGGAATATCTGTGTGACCGGTACAGAGAATTTTTGTCCATTCCCGAGAACAAAAAATACACGTTCAGATTCATCAACCTGGACACCCTTGGGGGATATGGACAAATTCGCTTCATTGAATCCCAGACCTATGAGGATCCCATGATTCTGGCCATGAGCATTGAAGCTTCCAAAGACCGGTCCATGGAATACCTGGCGAAAAAATTCAAATTTACTGATCAGCAGATTGAAAATATTTATGCAAAATACCGGCCCCTTGGTGCCTGTTCCGCCTATATCTGGAACGATATCAGAGAATATTGTGACAATGATATCGAAAAGATGTTGTCATTTGTAGAAATCACCCCGGTGCCGCTCATTGAAAGTCTGGGCACCATCACCGGCAAATATCCGGCCAAGGACAAGATTACTTCATCTGCCGTGGATCTCATGGGAGAAGAGTCCATCCAGCGGCTGCTTCACATAACCGACACCAACAACCCTTACCGGTTCGACCTGCGGCGCGGGGCACTGGCCCGGGTGGCCGGCGGCGGGATCCATTTTTCCGATGAAATATATAAAAACAAAAAAGACCTGGTCCAGGTCTATCTGGGGGTGATCCAGAACCGGATGATCGAACTGGACGGGTTCAAGTGGCCCATTGACACCCTGATCATTGCCACCAGCAACAATTCAGAATTTGATACCTTTCTTTCTGAAAGAGAAGAAGCCCCCATTGTTGACCGCTGCCGGATCTGTTATGTGGCGCATAACACCGATTACAAGATTCAGAAAACATTGACGGAATATGCAATCGGCAAGGATGTCAAGCGTTCTTTGGCCCACGAGATTCTCCATCAGGATCCCAACCTCAATTATGCTGCATCGGTGGCCGTTGTTTTGACCCGGCTGCCAAGATCTGAAAAACTGACACCAGTGGAAACCATGAAGCTGGCTGCCGGGGAGGTGGCCGGAGAAAAAAGTCTGAAAACCCTGGCGGAACTCATTGATACCTTGAATCAGGATACGGATATCACCAAACGGTTCGGCCAGAAAGGGCTGGGGCAGCGGAACCTGGGAAGGGCGGTGCAGCTGCTGCTGGAGTCTTCTGAAACCAATGAAGGCAAGTGCATGTTTGCGTTGGATATTTTTAAATCTCTGGAACGGACCGTCCTGGATTATGTTCATGAACCGGCAGACCGGGCCAAATTCATGGAAGATCTGAAAATCGCCAGGGGCCTGTATCGGGAACGCATCATGACGGAAATGTTCAACGCATATATGGATGAACCCCTTGCCATTAAAAAGGATGTACGCAATTATGTGAACATGATCATCGGGGTTGATGCTGAACACCTGGGCCCGGACATGATGTGGAAATACAAAGATCCCCAGACCGGTGAACTGAAAGCCCTGAAAATAGATGAGCGGTATATCAAAAATGTGGAGGAACGCCTGGGGCTGAAAACCCAAGAACAGCGGGCATCATTCCGTAATTCCATCCGCAAGATCTACGGCCAGAAACTGTCGGTGGATCCCAACTATGATTTTATGGATAACCTGGAACTGGTCAAGGCCATCACCGATGTAAGGCTCAAATCAGATATTGCCGGTGCCGGTTCCCTGGTTGGTGCCCTGGCCAACAGGACCAATGAAGAAAATCAGAAACTGTATGACCGCATGATCACCACCATGAATGACAAACTCGGTTACTGCCGCACCTGCGCCCAGAAAACCATTGAGTATTTCTGCAGCCAGGAGGATGACAATTAGAAAGGGGGGTGCAGCATGATAACCCTTGATGAACTCCTTGAAAGGGA
>JAWOEP010000414.1:0-6639 GCA_046482705.1 Desulfotignum sp. | reverse complement strand
CCGGCACAGAGTATCACCAATCCCAGGGCTTCGGCCTGGGTGGGTTCTCCCGGACGGATCCGGCCGGTGAGACCGGCCATGGGTAAGCCTAAGGCAAGACCGAGCAAAATACTTCCTGCGACTTCTCCGGACCCGGCCAGGACTGCGTCCATGGCACCGCCCTGGCCACTGATTGCACTGGCAGCCGCCAGCAGAAAACTGAAGATCAGCAGTCCCCATGCATCATCAATGGCAACGATGCCAAGCAAAATATCCGTAAACCGGGATTTTTCTCCTGATTCCTTAACAACATCCAAAATGGCTGCCGGCGCGCTGGCCGGCGCAATGCCAGCCATTATAAGGGCAAAGGCAGGCGCCACTCCCCATATGATCAGGACCGATCCCACCAGTATGCCTGCGCCCATTGCCTGGCCGATGGATATCCACAAAACGGATCGGCCCCGTTCCCGTATTGCGGAAAAGGTGATTTTTTCACCCAATAGAAATCCCACCATGCACAGGGCAATGTGGGTCAGCAGCGGAAACCAGTCATCGACAAACCTGTCAGGAAGCAGGGCACACCCGGACGGCCCGAAGATCAAGCCGCAAAGCAGCAACAAGGTTACCCGGGGCAGCGGGGTGTATCGTCCGATCAGATCAGCGGTAAATCCTAGAAGAAAGATACCCCCTAGTGAAAGCAGGGTAGATGAAATCTGTGTCATTTCGAAGGTCATGAAACGCCTTGTGGGTTTTAGCGGGCCAAAAAGGTCAAACGGGTATGCCGGAAAAGCCTGCATCCAGCATAGCTGCTGCTTTTGGCCTTTGGATTTTTTGTAATAATATATTGTCATGAACCATAGCAGGCCCGGACAGGAGAATAAATGGCGAAAAACCACCATTTTCCGGTTTCAGAATATGCAGCCTGTTTTTCCTTTGGGTGGTTTTAGATGGTAAAGATCGGTAATGGAAGGAAAAAAATGGCTGAATACAAATAAAAATGCGGCAATTTGGTGGTTAATCTGTATTGCAGGCGGGCAAAAAAAAGACATAAGATATATTTTGTTACCCAATTTTAATTAACATCAGGACCTGGACTGAAGAGGCCGGCTAAAAGGAGAATGAGCTTGTTTAAACGCCTCAGACAATTGCTGCAACAGATACGTCGGATCCTTTCCCGGAATGTATGGGCAGTCCGGTTGTTACATCTGCCGCCAACTGGAGATGGCCGCGGACTTGTTTTAATCCAGATCGACGGGCTTTCCTATACCCAGTTTCAAAAAGCCCTGGACAACAGACGGCTGCCGTTTTTGAAAAAACAGATCCAGCAGGGCTTTCATGGCGTGAAACCCATGTATTCCGGGGTGCCTTCTGCTACCCCGGCCTTTCAGGGAGAACTTTTTTACGGTGTCAAATCCTGTGTGCCGGCGTTTGAGTTTATAGTGCGGAAGGAAAACCAGCGCCATATCTCTTTTTATCCCCAGAGTGCCAGTTATCTGGCCCGGGGCCTGGAAAAAAAAGGCACCCCCCTCTTATCCCGGGGCCATGCCTATTCTACCATTTTTACCGGTGGTGCAAAAGAGGCCCGCTACTGCAGCCAGAACATGGGCCTGGAATCCATTGCCCGATCAGTAAATCCCTTGAAGCTGGTGCTTCTTATCCTCATGCATGCCGGCAAATTTCTGCGTATCCTGACAGTGACAGTGATTGAATTCATCCTGGCGGTTACCGATTTTTTCAGGGGCATTGCAGCCGGCAGAAAGTTTGTAAAGGAACTCGTATTTATTCCTGCCCGTATTGTCATCTGTGTCATTTTAAGAGAACTGATCCGATTCCGGATAAAAATGGATGTGACCCGTGGTGTTCCCATTATATGTGCCACTTTTCTGGGGTATGATGAACAGGCCCACCGCAGGGGGCCGGGATCCAGGTTTGCCCACTGGAGCCTGAAGGGAATCGATGATGCCGTCAAAGATATCTGTAGAGCGGCCAACCGTTCCAGGAACCGGGAATACCAGCTCATCATCTATTCCGATCACGGGCAGGAGGCGGTTACCTGGTATGGCACCCGCTTTGGTGTGGAGGTCAAAGATGCCATCCGGCATGCCTATTGTGACCATCAGACAGATACACAAAAAAAGTGCCATGAAGCGTCTGACAATGTTCTGGCCGGATTGTATAAAAAGTCCCGAAAATTTTTTCTGAACCAGCAGTTTCCTGAAAAATTCCAGGGTGAACTCCCTGTGTCACTGGATAATGTGCAGATTACCACCATGGGTCCCCTGGGGCATGTTTATCTTCCCCCGATACCGACCCTGGAAAAGATTCGTGCCTTTGCAGACACCCTGGTCCGGACTGTCCATATTCCCCTGGTGTTTTTTCAGGAGCACGGCAGGATAATTGCTGTGAACGTGCACGGATCTTTTGACCTGGAGCATGAATGTGAAACAGTTCTTGGCAAAGACCATCCCTTTGCCGGTCAGACCGCCCGGGACCTGGCGGGGGTCTGCCGTCACCGCAATGCCGGAGACATCGTTATTTCCGGGTGGGATCCAAATGGACCGCCGCTGTCATTTAACATCGAAAGCGGTGCCCACGGAGGCCCGGGCAGAGAAGAAACCCGGGGAGTGGTAATACTTCCCAAATTTATGGAAACAGATAAATCCTTTATGCGGGCCCTGGATCTCCGGCACCTGGTCATGGAATACATGGACATTTCCGGGAAGAATTGATCATGTTTTTGTCAATTGTCCCGGTATAATACATTTCCTGTCATTTCTCCGGGAATTTCAAGTCCCATGATATGCAGCATGGTGGGGGAAATATCTGCCAGTTTTCCATCTTCGCGAAGCTGGATCCTGTCTTTTTGCAGTTCGGCCCGGTTTGAAATAATGGTCAGCCAGACCTTGTTGTTTGTATGGGCGGTCTGGGGCTTTCCGGTTTCGGGATCAACCATTTTCTCGGCGTTTCCATGATCCGCAGTCAATAAAACAACCCCTTGTTTTTTCAGAACCCTGCGAACAATTTTTCCCACACAGTCATCAACCACTTTGCAGGCCCTGACAGCAGCATCAAAGTCTCCGGTATGGCCGACCATATCAGGATTGGCATAATTTAACACAATAAAATCATATTTGTCGGCATCAAGGGCTTCAAGCAGCTTTTCCGTGACCGGGTAAGCAGACATTTCCGGCTGCATGTCATAGGTGGCCACTTGGGGTGAAGGGATCAGTATCCGGTCTTCGTTTTCAAAAACATCCTCCTGCTGGCCGTTAAAAAAATAGGTAACATGGGCAAATTTTTCAGTTTCAGCGATTCGCAATTGATTCAGAAGGTTGTCGGCAATCACTTTGCCCATGAGATTGGGAAGTTTTTGCAGGGGAAAAGCAACTTTTACATCAGCCCTTTTTGAACGGGTAATGTTTTTATAATACGCTGTGGTACACAGATAAAACAGATCAGGGATCTTTTTTGTGTCAAATGCGGTGAAATCATCTTTTATGAACGCCTTGGTTATTTCTGCGGCCCGGTCAAATCTATAATTGAAAAAGATAATGGCATCAGCATTTTTGACAGGTGTAAATGCTTTTGTTTTTCTGGGGTTTATGAATTCATCTGTTTCATCATTGTCATAGGCATCTTCAATGGCGGAAGAAACATCGTCAAATTCCTTTTTGTCAGAAGCGCCGGCTGTCAGCAACCTGTAAAACCGCTCCACCCGGTTCCACCGATTGTCTCTGTCCATGGCATAGTATCTTCCTGTAACAGAAACGATCTGGCCGAAATGATGCTGTGCAATCCATTCCCGGAGGGGTTTGATATAGGTAAGTACGGATTTCGGCGGCGTATCCCGTCCATCGGAAATCACATGGATATAGACCGTTTCAATGCCGGCATCCTTTAAAATTTTCAGGTAGCCGAGCAGGTGATCCGTGTGGGCGTGAACACCCTGATCCTGCACCAGGCCATAGATATGCACAGCGCTGTTATAGGTTTTTACATGTTTTATACAATCGGTTACAGCCTGGTTGTCTTTTAAGCGGTTCTGTCTTACTGCCGTGGATATTCTGACCAGATTCTGATGAACAACCCGTCCGGCCCCCAGGTTCAAATGGCCCACTTCACTGGAACCCTGATTGCCTTCGGGCAGTCCGACTGCTTCTCCGGAAGCATGAATCAGGGTGGTTGGATACTGGTCAATGTAGTGGTTGTGATTCACAGGGTCGCAGGCGTGAATGGCATTGTTTTCTTTTTCAGGCGAGAACCCCCAACCATCTCTTATTAAAATCATATGGGGTTTTTTGCTCATATAAGGACTCCTTATGTTTTGTTTTATCGTGTTTGCTGTTTCAGCAGTTTTCTGAGCACATAGGGCAGAATACCGCCATGGATAAAGTACTGCACATCAATGTCGGTGTTCAGCTTTGCGGTTACTGAAAAGTTGTGCCTGGTGCCGTCTTCTTTTTTGGCAGCCACCTGAAGCTGTTTCTGGGGTTTTATGTCTGAAATGCCGGTTATGGAAAACTGCTCTGAGCCGTCAAGGCCTAGTTTTTCCCAGCTGTCCTGGTCATTGAACTGCAAAGGCAGCACCCCCATGCCCACAAGGTTGCTTCTGTGGATACGTTCAAAGGACTGTGCAATAACCGCTTTTACACCCAGCAGGCTGCTGCCTTTTGCAGCCCAGTCCCGGGAAGACCCGGTGCCGTATTCTTTGCCCCCCAGAACTATCAAAGGGATATTTTCCTGCATATAATCCATGGATGCATCATAAACAAAAAGTTCTTTGCCGTCTGGAAATTTTTTGGTGAAGCTGCCTTCTTTCGGGGAAACAAGCTGGTTCTTGATTCTGATGTTGCCGAATGTGCCCCGCATCATCACTTCGTGATTGCCCCGGCGGGATCCATAGGAGTTGAAATCTTTGGGTTTGACATCGTTTTTCATAAGGTGACGTCCGGCCGGATAGTCCCGGGGGATGGCACCGGCCGGAGAAATATGATCCGTGGTGACAGAGTCTCCCATGACAAGCAGGGCCCGGGCATTTTTGATGTCACCGGCCTGAACGGTTTTCAGGGAAAAATTTTTAAAATAGGGGGGCTTTTTGATATAGGTGGAAGCCTTATCCCAGGCAAAGGTAACACTCCGGGCCACTGTGAGCGCTTTCCAGAAGGCATCGCCTGAAAAAATCTGTGCATATTCAGATGCAAAGTATTCAGGCTTTACATGTTTCCGGATCAGGTCTGCAATCTCCTGGTTCTTCGGCCAGATCTCTTCCAGAAAAACCGGCTTCCCATTGGGGTCCATGGCCACAGGGCTGGTGACCAGGTCAACATCGATACGTCCGGCAATGGCAAAGGCGATGACCAGCAGAGGAGATGCAAGAAAATTGCCTTTTACCCGCTGGTGGATTCTGGCCTCGAAATTTCTGTTCCCGGACAATACCGCGGCAACCGTAAGATCATCGGCAGCAATGGCTTCTTCGATCCGGGGATGCAAAGGACCGCTGTTGCCGATGCAGGTGGTGCAGCCGTACCCTGCCACATGAAATCCCAGGGCCTCAAGATAGGGCAGCAGGCCGGCATCTTTGAGATAATCCTTCACAACTTTTGACCCGGGCACAAGGGAGGTCTTGACATGGGGTCTGACCCTGAGGCCTTTTTTCACCGCATTTTTCGCAAGCAGGCCTGCACCGATAAGCACTGACGGATTCGAAGTGTTGGTACATGAGGTAATGGCCGCGATGACGATACTGCCGTCACCGATTTCTGTCCGGGTGCCGTTCAGATCAATGGTCACCGACTCTTTTCCGCTTGGTATGCACTGTGTCTCCCGGCTGGCCGTACATCCGGATTCATCAAGAAACTGGGAAAGGTTATCAAGGCTTGTATCCCGTTCGTGCCTGCATGAAAGCAGCCGGGAAAAGCTGGATGCCACTTCGTTGAGCACCACCCTGTCCTGGGGCCGTGACGGTCCGGCCAGGCAAGGCACCACAGCAGACAGATCCACCACCACCACATCTGTATATGCAATGGATTCTTTGCCTGTGTAAAAAAGGCCTGCTGCCAGGGCATATGCTTCGGCCATCACCGCCTGTTCTTTTCTGGCGGTCATCTCAAGGTATTGGATGGTGTTTTCATCCACAGGGAAAAATCCCATGGTGGCACCGTATTCAGGCGACATATTGGCAATGGTGGCCCGGTCGGTCACATTGAGCTGCTTTACACCCGGTCCGAAGAACTCGACAAATTTTTCCACCACATTGTATTTGCGCAGGATCTGGGTGATGGTGAGCACCAGGTCGGTTGCGGTTACCCCGGGTTGCAGGCTGCCTGTGAGCTTCACCCCGATTACCTCGGGAATGGACATGAAATAGGGCTGTCCCAGCATTACAGCTTCGGCTTCGATACCACCGACCCCCCAGCCCATGATGCCCACACCGTTGATCATGGTGGTATGGGAATCTGTTCCCACAAGGGAATCAGGAAACAGGACCGGTCTGCTGCCGGAATCATCCTGCATGACCACACGGCCCAGATATTCCAGGTTGACCTGGTGGCAGATGCCTGAGTTGGGGGGAACCACCTGGAAGTTGTCAAAGCTCATCTGGGCCCATTTGAGCAGTTCATACCGTTCTTTGTTGCGGGTATACTCCATGTCGACATTGTC
>JAWOEP010000301.1:0-12705 GCA_046482705.1 Desulfotignum sp. | reverse complement strand
AAAAATTTAAAACATATTAACTTTCCTGAGTTTCGTATTCTCTCATCTTTTTTGGCTGACCGACTATCCTTTTTATAAATATCTATATACGGACCACCTCGTTCAAAAACTTTGCTACCCTGAAAAGCAGACTCGATGCTAATTGGACCTATTTCAGTTTCAATTTGTAAACTAAATGCACTTAACCTCTGACCGAGAAGCTCCTCAGATTTGGAAGATACTTCCAATAAAGGGAAAAGACCTTTCGCCTTTGCTGCTTCATGTAACGCAGTTACATTCTTCTTCTTTTGGATTGGTGCAAATCCTGGATTCCATTTGAATTCAAAAGATATTTCTTTTACTAAGTGTTCAGCTTCGCTGAGTGGTATAAATACGGGTCTTTTAGCCATTTTTAAAACCTAATATCATATCTATCGGTACCAAGCGGGGAACAAGAATTTCTGATTTAATCGCAGCTTGTCTACGCCTTTGTATTTCAGGATTCCTCCAGTCCATGTATGTATAAAGAACTTCAAAATCGATCTCTTCTTTGGCTTCTTGTGGATTCAAAATACATACCCCGGATTTATTGGACACGTCTGAACAAAAACGAACATCCTCCCCCAATATTATTTCAGAACGGATTTTGAGCCAAACAGGATCTTTTATCCTTTCATCCTCCCTTGCCCTAAAAAGCATAGGATGGTCGTCGACAAATGCAAGATGAACATAAAAATCCAGTCCTTTCATCCTGTCTGCGTCATGGCTCCAATCATTACCACCAGGCGAGGGGATAGCGATGTTTCTATTCTCTAATTCGCTAAGTGACAACAGACCGTTATGTTTTTGTATGGATTCGAGATTTGATTTGTTGGTAAAATGCCAGACACCGTCGAAACCATATTTCTTGATGATAGTTTTCATTTTTCCTCGGGCTAACAGTATTAATATCTGGAAAATTTACATCAGATTGCCTTATCTCTGTAAATATTTTCCATACTATCTCATATTATCATTTTTAATATGGAAAAATCATTCCAGGATATCACGCAATCCTTTACAGTTTCCATAAGAACGAGCATTATCATATCTATTATGGAAAGCAAGAAAAAATTTACGCCAAATCCAAACCTCAGGCTACTTGATCAAGTCCGCGAAACGCTTCGCTATTATCATTATGCAAAATCCACGGAAAAGACATATTGCCAATGGATTATTCGCTATATCCATTTTTTTGAGAAAAAGGTGCATCCAATGGATATGGGGGAAAAAGAAATTGAGCGTTTTCTTTCCCACCTTGCTACCCATGAAAAGGTAGCCGCCTCTACCCAGAGACAGGCTCTCAATGCCCTGGTATTTCTCTACCGTGATGTTCTGTTAAAACCGCTTGATAACTCAATCGCTCCTGTTCGTTCAAAATCTAAAAAACGGCCGCCGACTGTTTTGACGGAAAAGGAGGTGAAACGTGTGCTTGATCACATGAGTGGCACACACATGCTGATGGCGAGATTGATCTACGGGTCCGGCATTCGGCTCATGGAGTGTGTCAGGCTGCGCATCCAGGATGTGGATTTTGGACAAGGTCAGATTTATGTCAGAGACGGCAAGGGAGGGAAAGACCGTACCACCTATCTTCCGAAAATAGTCGCAGATGATCTTCGCCGGCATATAGAGCGTGTGAAAATTATCCACCAGCAAGACCTTGATGATGGTTTTGGCGCTGTGTATTTACCTCATGCTCTGGCAAAAAAATATAAAAACGCGGCAAAAGAAATTGGTTGGCAGTATGTCTTTCCATCTCGCTCCCGTTCTATTGACCCACGCAGTAAGATTGAGCGCCGTCACCATGTTCTTGAGTCAGGATTGCAAAAAGCAGTAAAAACCGCGGTTGCAAAATCCGGTATTGATAAACGAGCCACCGTCCACACCCTTCGTCACTCTTTTGCCACTCATATGCTTGAGCATGGTGTAAACATCCGCGTCTTGCAAGAGCTTCTCGGGCACGCCGATGTAAAAACTACGGAAATATATACCCATGTCATGCGCAAGGATATTCATCGGCTGCAGAACCCTCTTGACCGTCTCTATGAAAAATAGAAATTCCGAAAGCATGTATCAAAAAGCATGCAATAAAAAAATAATAAGTGATAGGACATAAATTTTTCCCTATTTATTCATCAACGAACTGCATCGGTGGTGGATTTTTTCCAAAATCCTAACAGGGAAAAACTTTAGTCCAGGTACTTATCATATCCTCGGAATTTTTTTCATCCGCTTTAAGAGCATGTAACCAATGGCACATATACAAGCAAATATGCTCAAAATTACCATACACCATTTTGCAGCAGTGATGATACCGGCCAGACGGTTTAAAAGCGTGGATGCGGCGACGATTCAGTTGGGTCTGGAGCCCCTGCTGACAGGATGTGTCGAGCAGCCTTTTGAGTTCATCAAGATGATAGGTCGGTTGGTTTTCAGCGACAGCCAGAGGAATCAGTACGTTAAAACCGAGCAGGTCGCGATTGTACGCCAGGGCCGCTTTAATGGTTTTTGCCTTGGGGGTTTCCGGGTTTTCCAGATCATAAGGCGGATGCCACTCCTGTACGGGGGGCAGGCGATCAACCTGGTTCAGCACAGCGATGATAACAGGGCGTTTTTGTGAACGGCGGGCTGTTGCCAGATAAAAGGCATCAAGTTGCTGTTTAAAGTCGCTGTCCAGGGACCGGGCGGGCTGATTGGCTTTAAGGACCCAGAGGATCAGATCGCAGCTGGTTACTTCCTTAAGCAGATTCTTCGTGGTTTTTTCGGTGCCGTCCAGACCCGGCAGATCAACCAGATGGACCATCTCCATCCCGTCAATATGGCATCGATGTACTGTTGTTACGCTGGTTGAGGGGAGCGGGTTAACTTCGGCGACCATGGCATCGACAAGGGCATTGATGATGGACGATTTACCTGAACCGGTCTGACCTACAAAGCAAATCCGTAATGGCTCAAGGGGCGGTGCCATATTCCTGCTATCCCGCCCTTGTGCCGCCTGATGATGCGCTTGGACCCGGAAGCGTCCGCTGTAGAGATCGATGGCGACGGAAACAGCTTCCTGCAGAAGGGCCTGTTTCAACTTGAGCTGAAACTCGGCACTGACCTGGGTCATCATTTTACCGACCACCTGACTGCGTAATTCGGCCAGCACCGCTGTCAGCGGACTGGCCAGCCGGACAATCCGGTAGCTGTTCCACACCCATTTGGCCGCTCTGTAGCCGGACATCAGCTTTTCCTTGTTGTCATACCCATGTGCCAATATTGATAGACGCGTATTTTCAATGAAGGGAACATGTGTTTTCAGCAGCAGACGATAGCGACGGCTGATTTCCTCAACCATCATCAACAGTTCCGGAATGGAAAAGGCAAGTTCTTTACGATCCCCTTTGTCATGGTAGTTTTCGGCAGCTGCCTTGATCAGCGCCAGGGCGTGCTCCTGCAGATGCCCCCAGTGGGCGTTTTCCTCCAGCTGTTCGGCAATTTTCCGGTTCAGTCTGTCCCAGACCCGGTGATCGTAATCACCCCAATCGGCGGAAGCTGTTACCAGTCCCTCTTCCGGCAGGGGCAAAGTGCCAGGGGAAGGTCGCCGCAGTGTCCAGTTTAATGCCGTGATCAGGAGAGCACAAAACGCCAGCAAAGCAACAAAGTGCAGAATATAGCCATAGTCGATCAGGGCAATCAGTCCGAACATACCCAGAATCAGCACAGGCAAGACCAGGGCAACAGCAAGTAGAAGCATTGGTGCCGAAGATAGTCGCCGGGTTGTTTTAATGCTGTTCAACAGACGTTTCACGGGTCTTTACCTTTCGGACTTCGTTGAACGCCTGGTGATAAAGGCGTGTAAGTTCCTGCTCGGAGACAGCTTCTCCTTTACTTTTGTTATAGAGATACTTGCAGGCGGCCCGGCCGATGGCATAGGTCGAACAAAAGCTGACGACAACGGCTGCAGCACTGCCGACGGTTTGCCCATAGACCGGAATCAGTTTAATGAGCTGACGAATGCCCAGCCTGGACAGATACCGCACGCTGAATCCGGCTCCCAGGGCCGCGACAAAGTCGGCCAGGGCTTTTTTATCCCACGAGAACCCATATTGCCCGGCCAGATGATGCAGCATTTTTGCCTGAATCATCGGGACACTGCCCAATCCGACCACCGGGAAGGCGTCTGTGCCGCCGGAAGCAGCAGCGTACCAGAGGATATCGTTACGAAGAGGGGCAAAGCGGCTCTCTTCGGCATTGGCATGTTCTTCTCTGGTGCTCAGGAGGGAAATAATGGGTAAAAAATCAGCAAGCCCAGAGCGCAGGTCTTCCACTCCGACGGTTCCGTCGCCCGCGTCCCCGAAATCCACGGCAACGGATTTGACCGGTTGTTTCCAGGCAGATTCAACCAGGTGCTGATTGTGGTTAATGGCCTGGCGGCGTTGAAGCGCATCATCAAGCAGCAGGATACCCGTGTGGACCAGCAACAGATGTTTGACGGCACCGGATCTGCGAATCCGTTCAAGGGCCCGGATCACTTCGCTTTGTTCGGGTTCCTCCGCCTTCATCACGACGATGGCGGCACTGGTCGCCTGCACACAGGCGGCTATGTCTTCGTCGGCATTGTAGTCGGCCTCGGCAAGACCCCGCGTATCAAGAAAACGCAGCAGCGGTTTTCCTGATGGAAAATCATAGCGCCGGGAGCTCCGGGTGCAGGGGCTGAAGCCATTACCGATTTCAACATCCGAACGCCCTGTTATCGCTTGAATCAACGAGGATTTTCCCGCCCCGGTTTTTCCCAGCAGCCAGAGGGTGGGCAGACGGGCAGGAATAGCAGACGGTTTTTTAAGGGCAGCTTTTTCAAGGGGGCTAATAAGTCGGCGGATGCGGTTAAATTTTTTTCCATTTAAGTTACTCAACACGATATCTCATGCTGTTGCTATAGTGACAGCGCATAGACTTGGTGCCTGCATGAAAATCACCTTTCCAGCTTAAGGAGGGATAAAAACTTTCTTTTTGTCAACCAAATCATAGGAATCCCCCTTAATCCGAAATATTATCTCCATCCCAGATACACATACAATATATTGTAATTGTATCAGAGCAACTAATTTAAGACAAGAAAAATCCAGTTGTTCCGAGTTAAGAATTTCTACTGCATGAATATTCTGGGGCTGAAAAAGTTTATGATACAGATCCTATTCAAAACCTGCTATGGTCGATTTACTCAGGCCTGTATCATCAACAAATCAATGCTCGGGTCTGTTTACACGATATACTGGACTTGTTTGTGATATCCGGTGTCATGAGCCCCTGTCCAGTCCGATCCTTTATCCGCTACACGAATTTTCCGAGGCTTTAATAATTTATGATACACATGCTATTCTTCAGGATTTTTACTTGCATCAAGACGGGCCATGCCGGTATTGACCTTTTAAAGGGCCGATGTTACAACCAAAAGAAGATTTGGAAAGGCATGACATAATGGGGAGCGTATGGCAAACAACCTGTTTATAACGGCCACTGAAGCCCGGAGCGGCAAATCCGCCGTATCTCTGGGAATCATGGAGCTGCTGATCCGGAAGGTGGGCCGGGTGGGATTTTTCCGGCCCCTCATTAATGCGGACGCCCCCCTGCACGACAATGATATCCAGCTGTTCTCCACCCACTTCAAGCTGGGCATCCCCTTTGACAGAATGTTCGCCTGTACATTGGCAAAAGCCAGCAACCTCATCGGCAGCGGCAGGCAGGATGACCTGCTGGAAGAAATTTTTTCGGCCTACAAGGAACTTGAAAAAAACCATGATTTTGTTTTGTGTGAAGGTATCGAACTGGAAGGCTCCTCAGCCTCCTTTGAGTTTGATATCAATGCCCGGATCGCAAGAAACCTGGGGTGCCCCATCCTGCTGGTTGCCAGCGCCCGGGACAAATCCATGGACGAGGTGATTCAATCCATCAACATCTACCACAAGTCCTTTATTCAGGAGGGGTGTGAGGTTCTTGCCACCATTGTGAACCGAACCCGGCCGGACCAGGGTCCTGAGATCCTCTCCCGACTGGCCGCACAAAGCCCGGTTCCGGAACAGCTGCTGTATGCAATACCCAATGACACCCATCTGGGAAATCCCACGGTGGGTGAAATCGCCCATATTCTGGGTGCTGATGTCCTGTACGGCAAAGACCAGCTCAACCGGCATGTGCACAGTTTTACAGTGGCGGCCATGCAGCTGCGCAATTTTCTGACCCGTATCACCCACGGCACCCTGATCATCACTCCCGGAGACCGGTCCGATGTCATAGTCGCCTGTCTTTGCGCCGTGTCCTCCATGGCCATGCCCAATATCTCCGGTATCATGCTCACCGGTGGGCTGACACCGGAAGAACCGGTGTGCCGGCTGATCGAGGGATTTTCCACCATGGTACCGATTCTTGTGGTCAAACAGGACACCTTTCCTTCTGCGGTTGAAGTGAGTCGGGTCCATGCAGGCATCTCCCCGGACAATGAACGCAAGATCACAAGAGCCCTGGAAGTATTTGACACCCATATCGATTCCCGAAAGCTGGCCGATAAGATCATCAGCACCCGCACCGCCGTGGTGACCCCCAAAATGTTTGAATTCGGCCTGCTGCAGAAAGCCCGAAAAAACAAACAGCACATTGTACTGCCCGAAGCAGAGGATGAGCGTATTCTTGCAGCAGCGGAAATCCTGCTCCGGCGCGATGCGGTGCATCTGACCCTGCTGGGGAATGCTGCCCGGATACAAAAGAAAATATCCCGGATGGGGCTGCACATGGACAAGGCAGATATTCTGGATATCCAGACCTCCCAAAGATTTGACGGGTATGTCCGGACCTATCATCAATTGCGCAGCCACCGGGGCATCACCCTGGAAACGGCCATGGATGTCATGAGTGATGCCAACTTCTTCGGTACCATGATGGTGCATAAGGGGGATGCCGACGGCATGGTTTCCGGAGCGGTGCATACCACCCGGGACACCATCCGGCCAGCCTTTGAAATCATCAGAACCCGACCCGGCATCTCCTTTGTCTCCAGTGTGTTTTTCATGTGCCTGAAGGACCGGGTCCTTGTGTACGGGGACTGCGCCATAAATCCGGACCCTGACGCGGCCCTGCTGGCTGAAATTGCAGTCAGTTCGGCCCGCACCGCCCAGACCTTTGACATCGCCCCACGGGTGGCCATGCTCTCCTATTCCACTGGATTGTCCGGCACAGGCGCGGATGTGGACAAAGTACGGGAGGCCACCCGGCTGGCCAGAGAACTGGCTGCTGCCCAGGAGCTGAACATCAAAATCGAAGGGCCCATCCAGTATGATGCCGCCATCGACCCCATTGTGGCGGGCATCAAACTGCCGGGGAGCGATGTGGCTGGAAAAGCCACGGTGTTCATCTTTCCGGATCTTAACACCGGCAACAACACCTACAAGGCGGTGCAGCGGTCTGCCGGAGCCGTTGCCATCGGCCCGGTACTCCAGGGGCTGAACAAACCGGTCAATGACCTGAGCCGGGGATGCCTGGTTTCCGATGTGGTCAACACCATCGCCATCACGGCCATCCAGGCCGCAGCGGAAAAAGAGCCGTCATGAAGATCCTGGTGATCAACACTGGCAGCTCCTCCATCAAGTACCAACTGTTTGACATGACAAAAGAAACCGTGCTGGCTGCGGGAATGGCCGAACGTATCGGCAGTGATAGCGGGACCCTGTCCCACACCACCATGGCAGCGGACGGCACCCGCAACACCATCGAGATCACCGAAAACCTGGACCACGCCCGGGGCCTGGCCCGCATCGCCGCCCTGCTCATGGATGAAAAACACGGGGTAATCAAAGATACTTCCAATATTGCCGCCGTGGGTCACCGGGTGGTGCACGGCGGCGAAACATTCAAGGAGCCCCTGATCATCGACCAGAGCGTGATAGATGAAATCGAGGGAAAAACCCCCCTGGCCCCGCTGCACAACCCGGCCAACCTCACCGGCATCCGGGTGGCCGGCGCGATTTTTCCCGACACTCCCCAGGTGGCGGTGTTTGACACCGCCTTTCACCAGACCCTGCCGAAACAGGCCTATATGTATGCCCTGCCCCATGATCTGTATGACACTCACCGGATACGGCGGTACGGGTTCCACGGCACCTCCCATGCATATGTAGCCGGCAAAGCCGCCGATTTTCTCAACAGTCCCCTGGAACAGCTGAACCTGATCACACTGCACCTGGGCAACGGGGCCAGTGCAACAGCCATCCGGAACGGCAAAAGTGTGGATACCTCCATGGGACTGACCCCGCTGGAGGGTCTGGTCATGGGAACCCGCTCCGGGGATGTGGATCCGGCCATCCCGTTTTTTTTATCCCGGCACCTGGACATGTCCCTGGATGAGATCGATGCAATTTTCAACCGGCAGAGCGGACTCAAAGGCCTGTGCGGGGAAAATGACATGCGCACGGTGCTGGAAAAGGCGGCCGCCGGAGATGACCGTGCCCGCCTGGCCCTGGATGTGTACGCCTACCGCATCAAAAAATATATCGGAGCATATACAGCCGTCCTGGGCCGGGTGGATGCGCTGGTGTTCACCGGCGGAATCGGGGAAAACGCTTCCGATATCCGGGAGCACTGCTGCCGTGACCTGTCAGGCCTGGGTATTGTGATCGATCCGGTCAGAAACAAAGGCACTGGGGCCCTGCCCCGGCGGATCAGCCCCGGGAACACCTCTGTGGCGGTCCTGGTGGTGCCCACTGATGAAGAACTGGAAATCGCCAGGCAGACCCAAAAAAAGGTGGTGGAATGACCAATTTTAACTCAGATATGGCCGCATCAGCCGGCCCCTGCGGCACACCGCATGATCCGGATCTGGCTTTGGAACTGTACGGCCGTTTTCAGGATATCCTGAACCGGGTGTCTGATGAACAGGCGTTTCCGGACCCGGAACAGCTCAAGGAGCACCTGGATACATTCATCCATCATATGCTCTACAGCCCCACCGACCTGGCAGAAATTTTCACGGCGGTATCCGCCATCCATGACCGCCTCACCACCCGGATCATCTCCCACCATGTCTCGATTTTCAAAACCCGTGACCAGCGCCCCCTCCCCGGCCCGTTCTGCTGGATCTCCATGGGCAGCGATGCCCGGCAGGAACAGGTGGTGAGGACCGACCAGGACAATGCCTTGATTTATGCGGACCCGCCCCAGTCTGAAGAAAAAAATTGGGACATCTATTTTGCCGACCTGGCCGGGCAGGTGGTCACGGATCTGGACCGGTTCGGATTTTCCCTGTGCAAAGGCGATGTCATGGCCACCAACCCGCAATGGCGGCGCACCCGGACCCGGTGGCACCAGGCCCTGGACCAGTGGATCGGATCATCTGAACCCGCAGACATCCGGACCCTGACAATTCTGCTGGATTTCCGGCCGGTCTACGGGGATTTCCCCATGGCACAGGCCCTCTGGGACCGGGTGTCTGGGTTGTTTCAGGAAAACCCGGTGGTCAACCATTTCCTGGTCAGAGATGATTTTTTGTTCGCCTCTCCCAAAACCGTTTTCGGCCGAATCCGGACCCATCCTGTTCAGAATTGCAGGCGCTGTTTCAACATCAAGACCGCGGGTTTGGCCCATCTTATCAATGCCATGCGCATCCTGGCATTGAATCACGGGATCTTCTGCCCGTCCACCCTGGCACGCATGGCCGCACTCAAAGACCGGGGCGTGCTGGATATCGGCGAATATGAACAGAGCCTGGATGCATTTTACCATCTGAACCGTCTGAAGATAGGCAGCCACCTGAACCGGGACAGGCACCCGGACCTGCCGGTCAACTGCGCTGACCTGTCCCGTCTGAACCGCGGGGAAAAAAAACAGCTGAAAACCATTCTGGATACGGTGATTCACCTCCAGAAACGGATCCGCCGCACCTACACCATGAGATGGATGAATTTTTTCAACTGACCGGTTTTATGGAACCGGTCCAGGGAGGAATATGACACCCGACTATCACCAGTTTTTCACCCTTTTTGCCCGGATCAGCAAAAAAATCCATGCCAACAGCGATACCAGAGACATCCTGGTATGCATTGTGGAAAACATCTCCCGGATCCTGTCTGCCAAAGGCAGTATCTTCTGGATACTGAATACGGACAAAGAGTGCATTGAAACAAAGATCTCCCATGGATTTGACTACCGGAGTCTGATGCAGGTCGATTATCCCACCCTGATGGCCCTGTTTGAAGACCAGAAAAAGGGCTGTGTGGTCATTCCCAACGCCCGGGAGGATGATCGGATTCCGGATCTGGAGCGGCTGGGAAAACGGAAAATAAACTCTGTTACCGGCCTGTTTTTCGAAATAACCGGCCCCTATACCGGACTTCTGGCTGTCTATTTCACCGGAAACCGCATCCTGGCGGCCCATGAACTGGAACTGGTCACCGCCTTAGGGGAACAAGGGGCCATTGCCCTGGAAAAAGCCATGGGCCATGACAGAAAAATTCTGGAAATCTACCAAAAAATCGTGGAAGGGTTTGCTTTGGCCATCGAGGCCCGGGACCGGATCACACATGGCCATTCCCGGCGGGTGGCTGTCCTGGCAAAACTCACGGCGCGGCAGATGGGCCTGGATGAGACCATGGTAAAAAACATTTTTCATGCCGGCATTCTCCATGATATCGGGAAAATCGGCACCCGGGATACGGTGCTGGACCGCCTGGGTCACCTGACCCCCAAGGAGATGAAACAGATCCGGCAGCATCCGGTACTTGGGGCGGATATCCTGGTGCCCCTGACTTTTTTCAGCCGGATCGCCCCCATGATCCGGCACCACCACGAGCGGTTCGACGGCAGTGGGTATCCGGACGGGCTCAAAGCAGAGCATATACCGCTGGGCGCCCGGATTCTGGCGGTGTGCGATGTGTTTGAAACCATAACTGCCGGCCGGCCCGGCATGCCGTCCAAAGACCTGCCGTCCGCCATTTTTGAACTGAAACACGGGGTGGGCACCCTGTTTGACCCGGCAGTGGTCCAGGCATTTTTCACCGTGATCCAGGCACATCCCCGGGCCATGGAAATCCATGAATCCATCGATGATGTTTTGGACATGCTCCGGCAGAACGTGGCGGACCTGGCCCTGCAGAACCGCGTGGAAAAAAGAACCGCCCGCCTGTTTCCTGCGGGATTTTAACAAAAGGGCCTGCCTGCGACGGGCGGGGTTATTACAACAAAAAAATTTTTACCGGGGTGTTATGAACCTGTTTCATCAGTTTGGAAATTTACCCATCCGATATAAGATCCTGTGCATTTTTTCATTCACTTTCGTCGTGATCATGGGCCTTTCCAGCCTCACCATCTATGCCATTGTGAAACAAAATGTTGAAAAAAACATGGAAAATGTATTGCACAATGCCACATCCGCCATGGTCAACAATGTAAAAACCGCTGCATCCGTCTCCATCAGAAATTATCTGCGGGCCACGGCGGAAAAAAATCTGGATATTGTCAAGCACCTGTATGGTCTCCAGGCCGATGGCAGGCTGACAAAAAAGGAGGCAGAAAACCAGGCTGCTGATATTATGCTTTCCCAGAAGATAGGTACCCACGGCTATATCTGTATCCTGGACGGATCAGGCCGGGTGGTGCGGCACCCCAAAAAACTGCTGGAAGGACTGGATATTTCCGATCACGCCTTTGTCCGGGAAATGGTGAACAAAAAAAAAGGATATATTGAGTATGACTGGCAGAACCCGGATGATGAGGCCCCGCGGCCCAAGGCATTGTACCTTGCATATTTTGCCCCCTGGGACTGGATGATCACGGTATCTTCCTACAGAAATGAGTTTTCAGAGCTGATGCAGATCTCTGATTTTGAAAAAAGCATCCTGGAACAGCGTTTTGGAAAAACCGGTTATGCCTGTGTGCTGGACACCGACGGCAACTTTATCATCCATCCGGAACGAAAAGGTGCCAATGTCTTTTCAATCCCGGGTTATGAGGATGCGGGTTTCAAAAAAATCCTGGAAAAAAGAAATGAAAACCAGGTGGTTTCATGGCAGGGAAAAATCGGAGAGCACCAGGACAAAAAGCTGATCTTTTTCAACCATATTCCTGAATACCGGTGGATCGTTGCCTCCACCATTCATATGAAGGATTTCTTCTCTCCGCTCGATACCATTAAACACTTCATCATACTGGTGGGACTGGTGTCCCTGGTGGTGTTTATTCCCATCACCTTTTTTTTCAGTGCCACCATAACAGAGCCTTTACGCAGTCTCAAGGATCGGCTCAATGAAGACATCAGAGACGGGTTTTCCAACCGCATGGTCACTATGCACTCTTTGGATGAAGTAGGACAGATCACCTTTTACTACAATTCTTTTATGGAAAAACTGGAGACTTACAGCCGGGACCTCAAAGCCCAGATTGCTGAACGTAAACTGGCCCAGGAAGCGCTGCAGGAGAGTGAAGAACGCTACCGGTCTGTAATGGAGGCCGCACCCGATCCTATCATCGTTTATGACATGGATGGGTGTGTGACCTATCTGAACCCGGCATTCACCCGGGTGTTCGGTTACACCCTGGAAGAAAGCCTGGGCAGGAAGATGGACCATTTTGTGCCCGAAGAACAGTGGAAGCAGGCCATGGAAGGGATCCACGCCATTCTGAAAGGCCATGTTCTCCCCCGCACCGAAACCACCCGGA
>JAWOEP010000290.1:0-16817 GCA_046482705.1 Desulfotignum sp. | reverse complement strand
TCAACGGGAAAGTGCCCGCCCGTCTCGTTCAGGCGGGCCGGGTCCCAGTCCGCCGGGAAATCCAGGAATTCCCGCATCCGGGCACATTAAAAATGCAATATCTTACCGGGTCCAGTTTATAGACAGTTTTCTGTTGGATTGAACACAGTCTCGTAAATAAAGATTAATCAAATTCTGGTAGGGAACACCTGTTTCTTCCGCCTGCTTTTTGAAATAATCTATAATATCTACACCAATTCGAATGGTAACCTGCTTTTTCAGATTCCCGGCATAAGGATTTTTACGGCTTTTCATATTTTCAAAATCATATTCTTTTCTCATCATGGCCTCCTGAAATACACTTTTTGTTCTTTCCTGGTTGCCTTTCTTGCAGAAATGATACGAATCATTGATTCATCACTGCGATAACAATGGCAAACAACCAAGACTTCAAACTTTTGGCTGAAACCTAAAAAGTAAAAATCTCTCTTCATCAATGGAATGATCTGGATCGTCAAATTGAATTGCACTTTCATCGAAGAAGACAGTTTGTGCTTCTTCAAAGGTTACACCATGTTTCGTAAGATTGGTTTTATTTTTGGTATCATCCCATTCAAAGATTAATTTTTTCATAATTATACTGTAAATATATTATAATTATATGTCAAATTGATTATGCAGAATTTTTTAATACAGAACAAATTGCTGTGGTACTCTGTTCGGTCTTGAACACCAGAATAGGCAGCCGAAAAACAAAAGTGTCACAGGCGGCCGTGCACAAAGCTGATGCGGTCTGATTTCTCTGATACAGGCGCAAAGTGACAGGTTTTTTCAGATGGTCAGCAGCTTTTCTCCGTTCGTTAAAACTTCCGTTAACGGGACGCCCCAATACTTGACCTCGATATTCAGTTCAATATCCTGCTGGAAGTCAGCGATCAGCTGCAGAACAATGTTGACCTCTCAGGTCCAGTTTCCAATATACAACCCCGGGGAGCGGATTGTCATAATATGGTTCCGTGCGCACAAAACCCAATGATTCGTATAGATGAATGGCGGATTCCAACCGATCAAGTGTATCCAGGAGCATGAAGGAATACCCCAAACGAACGCCTTCCTGAATGAGCTGTCCGGCGATTTGACCGCCAGTGCCCAAGCCCCTTGCTTCGGCGCATACATAAAGCCGCTTCATCTCACAAGTGCGGTCCTGTATCGCACCAAATCTGCGCAATGCACAGCAACCCACAGCCTTTTGCCCGTCCATGGCGAGCAGGAGCGTGCCGGACGGCGGGGCATTGTGAAAACAGCTCCGCTCTGTCGGTTACAGGGATGGCAACCAATGGGGTGATGATACTGTATAGTAAAAGAGGTGTGAAAATGCAATAGGGGAAAACCCCTAGAATTCAAGACTTTTTTGTGTTGCACCGCCGGAAAAAAGGCCGGGGTTCCAGAATCCTGGAACCCCGGCCGGTAAGCTGCTTATGCTGTTCGGTTAAAACATGCGGGATCAGAGACGTTCAAAAATGGCGGCTGCGCCCATGCCGCCGCCGATGCACATGGACACGATGCCGTATTTGCCCTTGACCTCTTTGAGGTTGGCCAGGCAGGTGGCGGTGAGCTTGGCACCGGTGCATCCCAGGGGATGGCCCAGGGCGATGGCGCCGCCGTGGATGTTGATCTTGTCCATGTATTTTTCCAGGCCCAGTTCCCTGATGCAGTAAAGGGCCTGGGAAGCAAAAGCTTCATTGATTTCATAGATGTCGATGTCGTCAATGGTCATGCCGGCCTGTTCCAGGACTTTGGGGATGGCGTATCTGGGGCCCACGCCCATTTCATCGGATTTGCACCCGATGGTGGCATAGGATACCAGCCGGGCAATGGGGGTCAGGCCCAGCTCATCGCATTTTTCCTTGGAGGCGATGATGGTGGCGGCGGCCCCGTCCGTGGTCTGGGAGGAGTTGCCTGCCGTGACAGAGCCGTTGGCCTTGAACACGGTGCGCAGTTTGGCCAGGCCCTCCACAGTGGATTCCCGGATGCCGTCATCATGCTGCACAATGAAGGTTTCTTTTTTGTAGGTGCCGTCCGCCTGTTTCACGTATTTTATTGCGGGCGTGGGAACGATTTCCGTGAACAGGCCGTTGTCCCTGGCTCTCGCCGCTTTTGACTGGGATGCGGCGGCAAAGGCATCCTGGTCTTCCCTGGAAATGTTGTACCGTTCTGCCACGTTTTCCGCAGTGATGCCCATGGATACGAACATTTCAGGGTTGGTGCGGGAATATTCCGGATGGGGCCGGGGTACGTTGCCGCCCATGGGCACATAGGTCATGGATTCCACGCCCGCGCCCATGGTGATGTCGGACCAGCCCATCTGGACCCGCATGGAGGCCAGGGCGATGGCTTCCAGGCCCGAGGCGCAGAACCGGTTCACGGTGGCGCCGGACACTTTGTCTGGAAATCCGGCCATTTTCAGGGCCACACGGCCCAGATTCAGTCCCTGCTCCGCTTCAGGGAATGCGCATCCCAGCATCACGTCATCAAAATGGTCCGGGGACAGGTTGGGGGTTTTTTCCACAGCCGACTTCATGATAAAGGTGATCAGCTCTTCGGGCCGGGTCTGGTTGAACTGGCCTCTTTTCTGCTTGCAGCCCGGGGTCCGGACCGATTGTACAATATATGCGTCTTTCATTGGTATCTCCTCCTTCTAGTTTCTGAGCGGTTTGCCGGTTTTGAGCATGTGGTCGATGCGGGCAACGGTTTTTTCCTCTTTGCAGAAATCCACGAACGCTTCCCGCTCCAGTTTCAAGATAGTGTCTTCACTTACTTCAGATCCCACATTCACATCGCCGCCGCTCATGACATAAGCGATCCGTTTGGCCAGGAACGCGTCATGATCGCTCATGAAATTGCCGTTGCGCATGTTGTAGATTTCCGCGTTCACCATACCCTGGCCGGCATCGCCCATCACTTTCAAGGGCTGCTTCATGGGCGGTGCATAACCGTCATCCACCATGCGGAGCACCTCTTTTTTGGCCTCTCCCACCAGGGTGTCCCGGTTGAATACAATGCGGTCAGCCTGTCCCAGGAATCCATTGCCCACGGCCTGGGCCGCAGACATGGACACGGCTGCCATGCCGATTTTCATGAACGCTGCCACAAAGATCTTTGCCAGGTCCAGATCCTTGACAGTTTTTCCGGGCAGGGCATTTACATGTTTTTTCCACAGGTTCATGGTGCCGCCGCCTGCGGGAAGCAGGCCGACGCCGATTTCCACCAGTCCCATGTACAGCTCTGCATGGGCCACGATGCGGTCCGCACCCAGGCAGGTCTCACACCCGCCGCCCAGGGTCATGCCGTAGGGGGCCGCCACCACGGGGAAGGGGGCGTATTTTGTGGCCTGGATACCATCCTGGGCTTTTTTCAGGAACGCCTCGATTTCTGTGTATTTTTTGTCATGGCAGAGTTTTGCCACAAACCCCAGGTCTGCGCCGGCGGAAAATGCGCCGGGCATGCCGCCGGCTTCATTGCCGATGACCAGACCCACACCGTTCTTGTCCACATAATCCAGGCCGTCGGCAATGGAATCCACGATTTCTGCATTGATGGCATTCATCTTGGTGTGGAATTCCAGGCAGAATACCCCGTCTCCGATATCCACCAGAGAGGCGGAAGCGTTTTCCGTTACGGTTTTGTTGTTGCCCTTGGCCGCGGCAATGGAGACCAGGGATTCAGGAACAGGTACGGGTTTGTAGCCGGCAGATGCAAAATCATAAAAGTAGCGGACCCCGTTTTCCAGCTTGTAAAAGCAGGTGTTGCCGGCATCCAGCATCTTTTTGACATTGGCCGGGATCTCCAGGCCGTCTGCGGCCATTCTTTCCACTGCCTCTGCCACGCCATAGGCATCCCAGAGTTCAAAGGGCCCCATTTCAAAATTGTAGCCCCATTTCATGGCATTGTCGATCTCCACGATGGTATCGGCGATCTCCGGGATCCGGTTGGCGGCATACTGAAAAGAATTGGCTGCCAGTTTCCAGGCGAACTTTCCGGCCTTGTCATCGGCCTTGAGCACGATGTTGACCTTTTCGGTGAGGGTGCCGGCTTTTTTGGCTGCATCCAGGCAGGGGAAGGTGGGCCGTGTCAGGTCTTCATATTCCAGGGTGTCCAGGTTCAGGACCTTGCGCACTTTTTTCCATTCCGGGGTGAGTTCGGTTTTGTAGAATCCGCCCTGGGTCTTGTTGCCCAGCAGGTTTTTATCCGCCATTTTCTGGACAAAATCCGGCAGCTGCATGATATCGCGCTGCTCGTCATTCACACACAGGTCATAGGAGTTCTGGGCCACGTGCATCATGATGTCCAGGCCCACCAGGTCCGTGGTCTTGAAGATGGCGGTTTTGGGCCGGCCCATGGCAGGGCCGAAAATAGCATCCACTTCCGGCACGGTGAGGCCTTCTTCCAGCATGAACCGCATGGCTGCGCTGATGCCCTGGATCCCGATGCGGTTGCCCACAAAGTTGGGGGTGTCCTTGGCCCAGACAATGCCTTTGCCCAGGTTTTTCTCGCCGAATTTTGCCATGAAATCCAGGATCTCCGGCAGGGTGTCCTCGCCCGGGATCATTTCCAGCAGGTGCATGTACCGCACCGGGTTGAAAAAATGGGTGCCCATGAAATGCTGTCTGAATTCTGCGGAAAACCCTTTGGTAATGTCCTGGAGCGGGATGCCCGAGGTATTGGTGGTGACAATGGCCCCGGGTTTTTTGATTTTTTCCACTTTTTCAAACAGGCTGCGTTTGATGTCCAGTCTTTCCACCACCACTTCAACGATCCAGTCACAGTCGGTCAGTTTCTCAAAATCATCTTCCAGGTTGCCGATGGAGATCAGTCCGGCATCTTTTTTGTTGAAAAACAGAGAGGGAGAAGATGCCAGGGCCGCATCCAGGCCGGCTTTAACAATACGGTTCCGGGCCGCCGGGTCGTTTTTTTCTTCATCTTTCAGATCAAAGGGTACAATGTCCAGCAGCAGCACCTTGACACCGGCGCCGGCCAGAAGGGCAGCTATGCCGCCTCCCATGATACCGGACCCGATGACAGCGGCCTTTCTGATTTTTCTTGCCATGATGTCCTCCTAAATTATGTTGTCAGTTTTCAATTCTGGTCTATCCAAAATTTTTATGAATGAGTATTCATTTTTGATTAACAGAAAACGCCCTGGGTTGTCAAGGAAAATTATTTCCCGGGTATCAAGGAATAATCTCATTCAATTTCAATTTGTTATGGTAAGATTATTTAGTGGTGCCCCAGCCTGTAATCCCGGATGAAAAAATTACAAGGCAAATGAATTATCATTCATGAATTTACAGGATAGCCTTGAAAAAAAAAACAAGGTCTGTTAGGGTGACGCGGCAATCAAGCAGTTATTAAGAGTTTTAAAATATGTTTATTCATATGGAGATGGAGGATGAGGCACCGGATACCGGCAAAAATGCAGCAGTTCTCCGTTCTGAACATAGCTTCAGTTGCGGATTTGATTCTCGGGCTCCAGCGCCCGTCAGGGGATATCCCCTGGCATGCGGACGGGAAAACAGACCCCTGGGATCTGGTGGAGTCTGTCATGGGTCTGAATATCTCCGGTTACACGGCTGCGGGCCGGCAGGCGTTTGACTGGCTAGAGCAGGTACAGAACCCGGATGGATCATGGTTCTCCGCCTATGTTGACGGGGTGCCGGAGGATAAAACCTGCCAGGCCCACATGGCCTGTTACCTGGCGGTGGGTCTTTTCCATGCATACCTTATTACCAGGGACCGGTCATGGCTGGATCAGTTCTGGGAACCCATGGAAAAGGGGCTGGATTTTGCCCTGGGGCTCCAGACAGAGACCGGAGAAATTTATTGGGCCAAAAGCCCTGAAGGAAAAGTCGATCCCATGTCACTGCTGGCAGGCTCCTCTTCCGTTTTCATGAGCCTTAAGTGTGCATTGAGCATCTGCCTCATCCTGGACCGGCCCCGGCCGGCATGGGAAAGGGCATGGGAAAGGCTCGGCCATTCTTTGAAGGAAAACCTGCACAGGTATAATGTGAGCAAATCCCGGTTTTCCATGTACTGGTTCTATCCCATCCTCTGCGGGGCCATCCAGGGGGAGAAAGCCAGGGCAAGGGTGGAAAAATACTGGCACAAATACGTGATTGACGGACAGGGGGCCAGGTGCGTGTCTGATCAGCCCTGGGTGACCATTGCGGAAACCTGCGAACTGGTTCTGGCCCTCAATGCCATGGGCAACCGCCAGAAAGCCAGGATCGTGTTTTCCTGGATCCAGGACCGGATATATGAAGACAAGACTTTCTGGTGCGGGTACACCTATCCGGACATGGTGATCTGGCCGGAAGAAAAAATTTCCTGGACCAATGCCGTGGCCCTGATGGCGGCTGACAGCCTCTATGATCTCACCCCGGCATCCGGTCTGTTCTCCCATGACAACTGGGACGGATTTTTTTTCAAGGGAGTTTTCCGGTGATACGGGATACCCGTCCCTATTTTATCAAAAAAGCCTGGTACCGGCTGCAGCACCTCTATGTCCGCCACTATCTGGTACCCCAGCTCACCGGACTGGGAAACCACCCCTTTATCATCAAACCCTGGCATATTGAACTGTTCGGCGGGCCCATCAGCATCGGCACCCATGTGACCCTGCTGGGATGTTCAGACAAAAAAACCCGGCTTACAGTGTGGTCCGACAAAAAAGATATCCCCGGCATCACCATCGGGGACCATGTACTCATTTCCCCGGGGGTGCGCATCAGCGCGGCCCACAGCATCAGTATCAAGGATTCCTGCATGCTGGCCAGCCATGCCTATATCACGGATTCCGACTGGCACGGTATCTATGACCGGTCGTTACCGCCGACAGAGACCAGCCATGTTGTTCTGGAAGAAAATGTATGGGTGGGGGATTCCGCCATTGTGTGCAAAGGGGTTACCATCGGAAAAAACAGCATTATCGGCGCCGGCAGCGTGGTGACCGCCAACATCCCGGGCAATGTCATTGCAGCGGGAAATCCCGCCAGAATTATCCGCCCTCTGGATCCGGACGAACAAATCATCACCCGCAAAGACCGGTACAGGGATACACAAAAAACGACCCGGTTTCTGGAGGCAGCTGAGCAGAAAAGCCTGGCCGGCAATACCTTTTGGGGGTGGCTTCGGTCCCTGATTTTTCCGGGAAAATCCGGTTTATGATTCAGGCCGGATCCAGGGTTTCCAGGATAGCAGACACCTGTTCCAGACACAGGGTGATTCTTTCCACATCAAAGGCCTGGGTATGCTGGTGCAGCTGGCGCCCGAATTTTCGAAACGATGCAAGGTCAAACTGTCTTCCCATGTCCATGATGTCTTCGGCAATGTCCCGGGCATCTGATATTTTCATGCCTTCATGCATATCCGGTATAAGTGGAATAATCCGGGCTTTAATCAGGGGCAGAAGATCCGGGTGCTGAACCAGGGTCTGGCGGAAATCCGCCCAGGAAAGATCTGACTCAGCTTCCACAGCTTCAGCGTGTTTCCATAAAGCCCCGGGTTCGGACGTTTCTGCAGATTCGGATGCATCAGACCCTTTCCCGGCCGTGCTGACAGCTGTTTTCGGCAGGACAATTTCAAAGGCACTGCCTTCACCGGGCCGGCTGTCAACCCTGATCCGGCCATCCATCAATTCCACAAGCCGCTTGCTGATACCCAGGCCCAGGCCGGTGCCTCCGTATTTTCTGCTGATATCGGCACTTTCCTGTTCAAAGGGTTCAAAAATCAGTGCCTGCTTTTCCTTTGGTATACCCATACCAGTATCCTGGACCTCTATCTCCAGATCCAGGGTTTCAGAAGATGGTCTGTCAAGAACCCTGGCAGAAAGCCTGATATGTCCTTTTTGTGTAAATTTGACGGCATTCTCCACCAGATTGGTGAGCACCTGGCGCAGGCGGATATCGTCCAGAAACAGGTACTCAGGCATGTCAGCATCGATCTGAATAAAAAACTGCAGTTTTTTTTGTTCAAGCTTGACACTGAACAGGTGATGTATTTCTTTGAACAGGCTATGCAGGCTGACCGATGCTTTTTTAATGTCCAGCTTTCCGGCCTGGATTTGGGACAGATCCAGAATATTGGAGACCAGTTCCATCAGGTTGCCACCGGCAGTGGCAATGGCCTGGATATAGCTTTTCTGCTCATCATCTCTGGCCGTGGAAAACAACACCTCACTGAAACCCAGTACAGAATTCAAAGGGGTCCTGATTTCATGGCTTACATTGGCGAGAAATTCGCTTTTTGCCTGGTTGGCTTTTTCCAGTTCCATTTCTTTTTGCTTTCTCACCAGAACTTCGGTATTCAATGCCTGGTTCAGCAGTGTCAGATTCCGGGTGCGCTCCTCCACCCGTTTTTCAAGATCCTGGTGGGACCGCTGCAATGCCTGTTCCGCAATTTTGCGCTGGGTGATATTTCTTGCATTGATGATCACCCCCTGGATGGCGGGATGGTCCAGCAGGTTGTTGCTGATGGATTCCATGGTGCAGTAATAGTTGTCCCGGTGTTTAACCCGCTGTTCCGCCGGATTTTCAGCTTTTTTTAAGGTCCCCTTTACCCGTTCCTGAAACCGGTCATATACCTGGTCTCGGTCCTCAGGATGAATAAAATCAAAAGAGTTGGCGCCCAGGAGCTGGTCCGGCGTATATCCAAGTACTCTGCTGGTAGAAGGGCTTACATACCGGAAATTGCCCCCGGCATCCAGGATCCAGATCAGATCACCGGCATTTTCGATCAGCGCACGGAAATGCTCTTCACTGTACTGCAGGGCCGTAAGGGTTTCCTTGAGCCGGAAGGCCATCTGATTGAACTCTTTTGCCAGGTGCCCGAACTCATCATTGGACTGTATGGGGATGCGGGTGTCCAGCTCTCCGTTGCCGATTTTTTCCGCTCCCTGGACCAGATCTTTCAACGGGCGGGTCAGACGGCGGGTCAGCAGCATCAGGGCCAGGGAAATAGTAAAGGCGGCAAACACACCCATGGCATACAGGTACGGCCGCATGCGGCTGGCAACACCATAGACCTCCTCCATGGGATCCACCGCCAGAACATACCAGTCCCAGGGTTGAAAATAGGCAAACCGGGCAAGGCTGTCTTCCTGTCCCATATCCAGCATCAGCCGGTCTGTATTGTTTTGAAGATCCTGAAACCATCTGTCCCTGCTCACATCTGTATTCACCATATATTTACTGGGATGAAAGACGATGGTGCCTGCCGTGTCCACACCAAATATATATCCCAGTTCCCCCACACCGATGTTGGCAATTTCTTCTGCAGCATCCATCTGGGCTTTGATAACACTGGCGGAAATGGCTGCCAGGCCGTATTCATTCAGCATCTGTTCCTGGGAGGTGACAATAACCATGGCTTCGGACAGCCGTGTGTCCAGCCAGGTTTCTCCAAGATCCACAAGGGCGGTGCGGGAAAAATAATAGGCGGTTCCCACAATGGTGAACAGAAAGACAATCATGAGAGGAAGGGTGGTCAGGAGTATCTTGGTGTAAGTATTCATATTTAATAATCACTATACATAAAATTTGATGAAAAACAAAATATCCAGATTTTTAAATTTTTTGCAAATAAAAATTTGATGATTACCATATTCTACAGATTGCTGTGAAAACAGGGGGCTGGATACAGGTATTACTAAAAAAGACAGGAGATACATATGGCCAGGGAGACAGTTACCTTGCCCGTAACAGGCATGAGCTGCGCCAACTGTGCCGCCAATATCGATAAAACACTGGCCGGTATGGACGGTATTGTTGAAGTTGGTGCCAGTTTTGCCTCGGAAGGGGTAAAAATAACCTTTGATTCCGACCGGACAGACCTTCAAAAGATTGTAAAAAAAATCCAGGACCTGGGGTTTGGTGTACCCGCAGCTTCGGCAGAAGTGCCGGTGACCGGCATGACCTGCGCCAATTGTGCCGCCAGCATTGAACGTACCCTTAACAAGCAGACCCGGGGGGTGGTGGATGCATCTGTAAACTTTGCCTCGGAACGGGTCAGTATCCGGTATATTCCCTCTGTGGTATCCCTGGATGACATGGGGAAAAAAATCAAGGACCTGGGCTTTGAATTGATTGTGGCGGATGAGGGCGCTGATGCCGCTGATGTGGAAGAAATTGCCAGAAACAGGGAAATCAGGGACCAGACCAGAAAATTTGTCATTGGTGCGGCCTTTGCCCTGCCCTTGTTCATTTTGAGCATGTCCAGGGATTTCGGCTTGACCGGTGCCTGGAGCCATGCACCTGCCGTTAACTGGCTGTTTCTGCTGCTGGCCACCCCGGTGCAGTTCTATACGGGAATGGATTATTACATCGGTGCTTACAAAGCCTTGAAAAACCGATCCGCAAACATGGATGTTCTCATTGCCCTGGGATCGTCCGTGGCCTATTTTTATTCTCTGGCCATTCTGCTGGTGCCGGTATTGACAGGACATGTGTATTTTGAAACCGCAGCCGTAATCATTGTGCTGATAAAATTCGGCAAACTGCTGGAAGCCAGGACCAAAGGAAAAACCGGGGGCGCCATTAAAAAACTCATGGGCCTGACCCCCAGAACTGCCACCCGCATTGAGAACGGAGAAAAAATCGAAGTATCCATTGCCAGTGTGCAGGAGGGGGATCTGCTGCTCATCCGTCCGGGAGAGCGGATTCCCGTGGACGGTCAGGTGACGCAGGGTCGCTCCAGTGTGGATGAATCCATGCTCACCGGAGAGCCGATCCCTGTGGAAAAAACTGTGGAAGATACGGTAACCGGCGGCACGGTGAACAATGACGGCCTGCTGCAGATAACCGCCACCCGGGTGGGAAAAGATACGGTCCTGGCCCAGATCATCCGCATGGTCCAGGAGGCCCAGGGGAGCAAAGCCCCGATCCAGGCCATGGCAGACCGGGTGGCAGCCGTGTTTGTTCCTGCTGTCATCGTCATTGCCCTGATAACTTTCGGTATCTGGTGGACGGTTACCGGTGAATTTGTTCCCTCCATGATACGCATGGTGGCGGTGCTGGTCATTGCCTGTCCCTGTGCCCTGGGACTGGCCACCCCCACAGCCATCATGGCAGGTACGGGCAAGGGTGCGGAAAACGGCATCCTGTTCAAGCGCAGCCAGGCCCTGGAAACCGCTGCCAGGCTCACCACCATTGTACTGGACAAGACCGGGACCATCACATTGGGCAAGCCGGATGTAACCGATCTGGTACCTGCTTCCGACGCTGCGCTGTCCCAAGAAGACCTGCTGGTACTGGCAGCCTCTCTGGAGCAGGGATCTGAGCATCCCCTGGGCAGGGCCGTGGTGGAACATGCCAGACAAAAGGGCCTGGATCTGACTGATCCAGAAGCGTTCTCCTCCCACAGCGGAGACGGGGTCCAGGGCATCATCTCCGACCGCAGCCTGCGCCTGGGCAAGCCCGGCTGGTTTGACCGCCAGGTGACAGATGCCCTGGACAGCCGGATCAGGCAGCTGCAGGACCAGGGCAAAACCGTGATGGTGCTGGCGGAAAATGACAAGGCTCTGGGACTTGTCTGCGTGTCCGACGTGGTCAAGCCCGAGTCGAAACAGGCCATTGCCGCATTGCAGGAAGAAGGGTTGCGGGTGGTCATGCTTACCGGAGACAATGCCGCCACGGCCCGGGCCATTGGTGCCCAGGTGGGGGTGGATGATATTGCCGCCGATGTCCGGCCCGAAGAAAAAGCGGATAAAATTGATGAGATACGCAGCACCAGTAAATGGGTGGGCATGGTGGGGGACGGCATCAATGATGCCCCTGCCCTGGCAAAGGCTGATGTGGGGTTTGCCATCGGTACAGGCACGGATATAGCCATTGAAACAGGGGATGTGATCCTGTCTTCGGGAAAGCTCACCGGCATTCCCCTGGCCATCACCATCAGCCGCCGCACCATCGGTACCATCCGCCAGAACCTGTTTCTGGCGTTTATCTATAATATTGTGCTCATTCCGGTGGCAGCAGGCGTACTCGCTCCCTTTGACATGTTTCCGCAATTTTTGCGCCAGCTGCACCCCATTCTGGCGGCCCTTGCCATGGCAGCCTCCAGTATCTCGGTGGTGAGCAACAGCCTGCGGCTGTATTCAGCAGATATTTCCCGCAGACAAGAAAGTTAGCTGTTAGCTGTTAGCTTTTAGCTTTTAGCTGTTAAATATTAGCTTAAAACTTAAAACTTTCATATAAAAAGGAAAAAAAAATGACACAAAACCCAGTGCTGGAAATATTTTCCGATTATGTCTGACCCTGGTGCTATTTCATTACCGGGCGTATTGAAAAACTGCAGAACAACTTTGATATCCAGATCATCTGGCGGGCCTTTCCCCTGCATCCGGATATCCCGGAACAGGGAATTACCCTGGAAGAACTGTTTCAAAAGAAAAAAATGGATGTGGATGTGGACCGGGTCATGGCCCATCTGAAGAAAACCGCTGCTGCCGAAGGCCTTGCCATGGGGGACCGGCGCAAGACTTTCAACAGCCGCCTGGCCCAGGAAGCCGGGTTGTGGGCCCAGAGCCTGGGAAAAGGCCACGCCTTTCACACGGCTGCTTTCCAGGCCTATTTTGTTGACGGCAGAAACCTGGCCCGAAAAGAAGTGCTCATGGACCTGGTTTGTGAAGCAGGCCTGGACCCGGATGCCGGAGAAAAAGTCATTGATGAGCGCCTGTTTTCAACGGCTGTGGATACAGACTGGGCTTTGTCCCGGCAAAAGCAGGTCACTGCCGTGCCCACCTTTATCATGGGCCTGGAAAAACTGGTGGGTGCCCAGCCCTATTTGGTCCTGGAAAAAATGGTTTCCCGGAACATGGGATAAGACCATTTTTTGCTTTGCGGAACAAACAGCATACACCAAAGCCAATTGTTAAAACCGCCGGGATCTGGTAAAAAACACCATGACCTTTAGACTCACAGATATCATGGATCTGGATTTTCTGCTGGCCCTGGATGAACGGGCTGATACCCCGGAACATACCCGGACGGTTGCCGCCCGGGACCGGGACATCTTCTGCCAGCTGGATACTGCAGACATGTCTGACAAAGACCTGATCATGTCCTGGCTGGCCTACAGAAAACTGGTGTTTTTCGACCAGACCGGAGAAAAAGGACAGTGGCAGCTGCCGGGCAGGATATTTTCCCTTCTGTACCGCTGGACGGCCTGGGTCCTGATCCTGCTCGGGGGAATGACCGGCATGGGAATGGCCTACGCATTTCTGGCATACCACGGGGTCCGGCCTGTGAATGTCACCCTGTTTTTTGCGGTATTTGTTCTTTTGCCGGCTGTATTGTTCCTTTTCACCCTGGCAGGCCTTGTTCTCCGCCGGTACCGCTTGTTCAGATCAGGCCCCGGGCTTTTTTTCACCCTGGTGTCTGGTTTTTTGTTCAGGATACTGCCCGGATTTGTGGCACGTACCCTGAAAAAGACCGGCAGAATACCGGCCGGTGCAGGTAAAGCCGGCCTGGATACAGCCCTTTATTTCATCCGCACCAGAAAACAGGAATACGGATTCCTTTTTTTCTGGCCCCTGGTAATTTTGCTGTCCCTGTCTGCCCTCTTTTTTTCCCTGGGCACTCTGGGGGCCACCTTGTTCCGGGTGGCTGTCAGTGATGTGGCTTTTGGCTGGCAATCCACTGTAATTACCACCCCGTCTTTTGTGCATGAACTTGTGTCCCTTGTGGCTTTTCCCTGGGCCGCATGGGTCCCGGACCACCTGGCCGGCCCCACTCTGGAGCAGATTGAAGGCTCCAGGATCCTGCTCAAACAGGGCATGGCTTCTCTGGCCACAGAAGACCTGGTTTCCTGGTGGCCGTTTTTGTGCTTTGGCATGGTTTTTTATGCTATTGTTCCCAGACTGTTTTTAATTCTGGCTGGGCGATATGCCCAGAAATCCCTGCTGGAACAGTTCGATTTTCACCAGCCCCGGTTCCGGCGCCTGGTTGTACGCATGAAATCACCGGTCATGGATATCGGGTGCAATGACATGCCGGTGACAGCATCTGCCCGGACAACCGCCATTCATGACCGGGAACCCCTGCACCAAAAAAATTATTCTTTGGGGAATTCAGGGGATACAACCGCACAGCCAGTGAACGCACAGACAGCAGACAGCACTTCCGGTGCCCATACCGGTACCGGTGTCAATGCTGCAGCGGCTGCAGCGGTGGCACCGACCCCGGCCGCAGTGCTTGTTCCGGCATCTGTCTGGGATGAAAATGGCCAGGCCCGGATCCGGCTGCTCATCCGCCAGCAGTTTTTACTGGATGTGCAGGCGGTGATCCCCATTGATCTGGATACTGAAACAGATGCAGATTTACTGCAGCAAAAGATCCCGGCAGGGGCGGATCCTGTAATTTTCCTCCAGGAAGTGTGGCAGCCCCCCATACGGGGACTGCTGCATTATCTGGTCCAGCTCAAGCAGGGGGTGCTGGCGGACAAAAATCTCTGGGTGCTGCTGACCCAGGCACCGGAAGACAAGCACCTGGCCGTGTCTGCCGATGATGCGGATTTCAGGGTATGGCAGGCCAGCATAAGCCGGCTTGCCCGGCCTGATATTCTGGTGGAAAGGATACGGCCATGACATCAGACCGGATGGCTGCCCCGGAACCCGGAACCGTGCCGGAATTTGCCGTACTGGGGCATCCCAATGAAGGCAAATCCTCTGTGGTGTCCACCCTTACCGAGGATGACCAGATCCGGGTCAGCCCGGTTCCCGGAGAAACAACCGTGTGCCGGACCTATACCGTTACAATAGATGGCCGGGATATCATCCGGTTTGTGGATACCCCCGGATTCCAGGTGCCCCGGCAGACTCTGGCATGGTTCAGATCCTATCAGGGCGATACCGGCCGTATCCTGGACCGCTTTATTCAGGCCCATACATCCGACCCGTTTTTTGCTGATGAATGTGAACTTTTCGCACCAGTGGCCAGAGGCGCGGGTATTATTTATGTGGTAAACGGGTCCAGGCCGGTGCGGGACGATGATCTGGCGGAAATGGAGATCCTGCGGCTCACGGGCAGGCCCCGCATGGCCGTAATAAACGCCAAGCATATGGAAAAAGACTATACCAGGGCCTGGCGCCAGGAATTCGGCAGGTATTTTAATGCGGTCCGGGTATTTAATTCCAACACCGCCGGTTTTTATGAACGGATCCGCATGCTGGAAAATCTGAAATCCATTGATCAAGAATGGGAACCCGCACTCATCCGGGTAATCCAGGCCTTTGAGCAGGAATGGGAAAAACGCAACCGCCTGGCCTGTGCCTATATCAGCCATGCCATAGAAAAAAGCCTTACCTTTTCCGTCTCCAAAGGACTGGATGACACCGTTGATCCGGTCATGGCAAAAGAAAATCTGTCCGCAACCTACAAAGAAAACCTGCGTGATATAGAAAAGGCCATGTTTCATCATATCCGGGCCTTGTTCAAACACAAGGAGTATGAGGTGTACCTGCCGGAATATTCCGTGCTCCAGCATGACCTGTTTGCCCGGCAGACCTGGGATTTGCTGGGACTCACCACAAAACAGCTGGCAGCTGCCGGGGCCCTGGTGGGGGGCACCATGGGGGTGATGATAGATACGGCGGCCCATGGCCTGGGTTTCGGCATGTTCACTGCCATCGGGGGCATCCTGGGGGCGGGTTCCGCTGTGATGGGCGGCAGGCGCATGGCAGAACACAGCCCCGCCGGCATCCGCCTTGGCGGAGACCGGCTCCAGGTGGGCCCCAATAAAAATCTGCAGTTTCTGTATATTCTGCTGGACCGTGCCCTGATTTACTACACCCACATCATTACCCGTGCCCACGGCCGGCGGGATATGAAAAATTTTCAGCCCGGCCAGGTGGACAAGGAAAAAAAGCTGGGGTTTTCCACCCGCATGACCCCTGGCCAGCGCCGGATATGCGCCCGGTATTTCAAGGCTGTCACCGGCCGCAAACTGGTCCGGGATAAAAAAGCAGCCCTGGCCTTTGCCGTGCTGGTGCAGACCCTGCTGGAAGAGATCGCAGACCAGGATAAATTCTAATACCACGAAGGTCACGAAGAACACGAAGTAAGGGCTTCTTCGTGTTCTTCGTGGTAAAATGATCTGACAGCCCTGATGGCCTGAAATGGATGGATTGAGGGTTAGAATGAATTCACCGGAGGCCAGGCTAAAAAAATTATGTACATATGCAGTGACCTGGCCTATATTTGGCTTTTGCCTGTGTTCAGAAGCTGTAAAACAGTTAAAACATGTTAATTGTTTAAACAAGGATATGCTGATCCATGTTATCTCATCTGTTCAGCCCCATTAAAATAAAAGACCTTACAGTGAAAAACCGGTTGATGATGTCTGCCATGAGCATCAATTTCGGGGTGGATGCCCACTGCCATGTGACGGACCAGCTCATTGCCTATTTTGTGGCGCGGGCCAGAGGCGGAGCCGGCATGATGCTGGTGGGCGGCGGCAGTGTCCACCCCGGGGGCCAGGAGCTGCCCGACCTTCCCCAGATGTATGATGATACCTGTATTCCCGCATTGCAGCGCATGGTGCAGCAGGTCAAACCTTACGGCGCGGCCTTCGGGGTCCAGCTCATGCACGGGGGCCGCCAGTCTTATCTGCCTGAAAAAGTGGCTCCCTCCGCTATCCCGGCCCCGGCAGTGGTCAAAGGAGCGGTCCGGGCCCTTGAGATAGATGAAATAAAGGATCTGGCCGGATGTTTTGGTGATGCAGCCCGGCGGTGCCGGGAGGCGGGATTTGATTTCATCGAGATCCATGGGGCCCATGGATATTTGATC
>JAWOEP010000210.1:0-3222 GCA_046482705.1 Desulfotignum sp. | reverse complement strand
TCCTGTTTGAGGGCGGTGATGGCATCACTGCGGCCGACGATGCAGTTGAATGTATATTTTGTGGCCCGCAGGTCAAAGATCTCTTTTTCAAACAGCTGGACCCTGGACTCCAGTTCAGACAATTTTGCAGCCAGTTCCCGGACTTCAGCCACATTCTTGAACATGACCTGGCCGTAAACCGCAATGACCTGTCCGTCTTGTTTTATGGGAATTCGCTGCACCACCATGTCCTGGCTTTTGATGCGGTGGGATTTATTGATTTCCGCTTTTCCGGTACGGGCCACAATGTGCATGCGGGTGTTTTCCACCACCTCGGTGCAGTGCCGGCCGATCTGGGCTTTGGGGTCCAGGTTCAGAAACCGGCCGTACTGCCTGCTGAAATGGGTGATATATCCATGGGCATCGATCACCATCACCCCGGCATTGATATTGTCAAATATCTGCTCATATAATCTGAGCTGTCTGTTCAGTTCTTTTATTGTATTCATTTTGATACACCTGATGCTGTTATAATTCCGGTAACCTGAAATGTCGAGAAAAAAATTGTTTTTACGGACCAGTCCAGCCGGAATGTACCATAACAGCTACATGTATATTCATTGCTACGGTTTTGCCGGTACTGAAATCCCTGGGTCCTGCTACCGGCTTACGGTGCAAAACCCCTGTTTTCAGGTATTTCAGCCATACCTGCCATCTTTTCGGTATGGGATGGCTTGAAACTTGCTGTTAAACAACAGCATATATCTTTGCACCCGGTTCATTTTATGAACATGAAAGGAAAGAACCATGAAACACAATGCCGACACCATCGTATCTTTGTTCATCTCCTCTTCCATGTCCGAGCTGATGCAGGACAACGCAGCTCTTGCCGGCATGACCCCTAAACAGCAGGCCCTTCTCAAAACCGTCTGCCGCACTGCAGCACAGGATGCACTGGCATTGTCCGGCACTGTTTCCACAGCCGCTGTAACTCACTTTGATGGAAACCGGGCAGACACCCCCATGCCGCTCACATGCATTGCCTGAAAATCTGCATCGCCTGAAAACTGACCGAATTATTTGAAAATCAATTTTGCTGGTGGATCTGAATTGATTGCCCACCTGACTTGCCCTGCACCTGGTTTTTTCCTGGAAAATATGGTAAACAATCTTAACACCCATATGGAACCAGTGCGTAACGCATTTTGGAAAAGGAAAAAACCAGTACCCATGAAACCTGAGAACCAAACCAGCTCCTACACCTGCAGAGAATACAGAGAGGAGATGATCCTTCTGGCGCTGCAGAAAAAACTGTCCGCCCCGGACCTGACCCCGGAAGAAAAAGAACAGCTTCTCACGGAGATCGCCCGGGTGGAGGCCCTGATGGGCATGGATTGAGCTTTTTCAGGCAGCCCGGGATAATATACACAGGAAATTCACTATGAAAACAACAGAACTGATAAAAAAAGAAAACCAGTTCGGGGCAAAAAACTACAAGCCCCTGGACGTGGTGCTCAGCAAAGGATCCGGCATCTGGGTCTGGGATGTGGAAGGCAACAAATACCTGGACTGTCTGTCTGCCTATTCCGCAGTGAACCAGGGACATTGTCATCCGAAAATCTTTCAGGCCATGAAGGACCAGGCACAAAAACTCACCCTCACCTCCCGGGCCTTCCGCAATGACCAGCTGGCGCTCTTGTATGAAGAACTGTGCGAGCTCACCGACTCCCACAAGGTTCTGCCCATGAACTCCGGCGCAGAGGCGGTGGAAACCGTGATCAAATGCGCCAGAAAATGGGGATATGAATCCAAGGGCGTGGCCCGGGGCCGGGCAGACATTATCGTGTGCTCGGACAATTTCCACGGCAGGACCCTGTCCATCATCGGGTTCAGCACGGACGAGAATGCCCGGCAGAACTTCGGGCCGTTCACCCCGGGATTCACCGTGATTCCGTTCGGGGATGCCGATGCCCTGGAGGCTGCCATCACCCCGGACACAGTGGCCTTCCTGGTGGAGCCCGTCCAGGGAGAAGCAGGGGTGATCATTCCGCCCAAAGGCTATCTCAAGCGGGTCAGAGAGATCTGTACCCAAAAGAACGTGCTCATGATTTTAGATGAAATCCAGACCGGTCTGGGCCGCACAGGCAAACTGCTGGCTGAAGAGCATGAAGGGGTACAGGCGGACCTCACCCTCATCGGCAAGGCTTTGTCCGGCGGGTTTTATCCGGTATCGGCAGTGCTGTCCAATGAAGCGGTACTGGGCCTGCTCCAGCCGGGTCAGCACGGTTCCACCTTCGGCGGCAACCCCCTGGCCTGTGCCGTGGCCCGGGCCGCCCTCAAGGTACTGAAAGAAGAAAACATGATTGAAAACGCCGCTGACATGGGGGCCTATTTTCTGGAACAGCTGCAGAAAATCGAGCATCCGGCCATCAAAGAGGTCCGGGGTGTCGGCCTGATGATCGCCATCGAGCTGCACGAAAATGTTTCAGGCGGTGCCAGGCCCATCTGCGAAGCCCTTCAGACAAAGGGCATCCTGTGCAAGGAAACCCACACTTACACCATCCGCTTCGCACCACCCCTTGTGATTACAAAACCGGACATCGACTGGGCCATGGAACGGATCAGGCAGGTGTTTTCGGACGTAAGCTGATTACTGATAGCTGTCGCAGCCAATGTGGCCGGCTGTTTTTTCTTCCATGATCCGGATCACCTTGTCATAGGAGTGGCGGTGGATGATATGGTTGAACTGGGCCCGTAAAATCCCCACCAGGCTGACACCGAAGGCAGTCACATCATAAACCATCCACTGCCCGCCGCCGGTGTGATGCATCCGTACAGTGACCGGGATGCGCAGTCTGCCGTGATGAACCCTCACATGCACCAGGGCCCGGTTATCTGCAATTTTTTCCCGGACAAACACCACCTGTTCACCTTTATATCTGTCTGCCCAGGGCAGGTAGACGCTTTCCAGAAACCGGCCGAACAATGCGATAAATGCTTTTTTTTCCGTATCTGTGCGTTTATCCCAGTGATCCGCCAGGCTCAACCGGGCTGTTTCTGCCAGACTGAACCGCTCATGGACTGCGTCACACAAAAGGCGCATCTGTTTTCGGGCATCATTCCGGGAATCATCTGTCAACCGGGTGAGAATCGCGGTTACCTTTTCAACCGTCTCCTGCAGCTGCTGCCCGGGAGATTGCGCCGGCTGCGCCCGGGACCGGTCCACAGCAATGCTGCACAAAA
>JAWOEP010000064.1:0-2915 GCA_046482705.1 Desulfotignum sp. | reverse complement strand
GTGCAGAAGACGGTCTGCAAATATTGTAATGGCCAGAATGCCCGGCAGCATGCCCGCAGCCGTGCCCAGAAGATAGTCTTTGTGCTGGATATGAGATGCCCCGGCTATGAGGTTGACCAGGGAAAAGGGGGCAACAGGAATATTTCTGATAAGCGCCACTGTCAAAACACCCTGTTTGGCCATTTGCCGGCTGATATGGTTCAGCTTTTTCCCCGCCAGTTTGCGCACCATCTGCTTTCCCAGGCCGGCCCCTGCCCAGAAGGCGGTCAATGCGCTCACCAGGCAGCCGCTCCAGGCATACAGCGCACCCATGACAGGATCAAATACCATGGCAGTCACCCCCACCAGCAAGGTGACCGGCACCATCAAAAACCCCCCGGCAACATACACCCCGAGAACTATCAGATAAGACAGGGGATGATCCTGGATTTTTCCGGCCCAGACAGCCATATTTTCTCTTGTGGCCCATTCTGCCAGAGGAGACCACTGCCAGGCCGCAGCCAGGCCGAGCAGAATCAGCAGCACCACTGCCAGCTTTATTACCTGGGGTGTTCTGGACTGACCCTGTTCATTTCTGGCAAACCGGTCCATCATACGGTCAAAGGCAATGGGTTCTTCCGGATCCAGCAGTTCATGGTCCCGGACAATGGCGGCGCCGTCAACAGGCAGGGTCTGGTCATATGCCAGTTTTTTCAACCCGCGGCCTGAAGGCTCGGACAGGGATGCTATGACCTGGTTGACGGTGTCTTTTTTTGCAAAGGCCCGGGCCACAGCACCAACAGGTTTGTCCAGATGTTCAGCCATCAGGCGGTTGCGCAGAGAAGCAATGGCCTCACCTGCCCTGTCTTCACCAGTTGCCTCAACTGCCAGAACACATTCGGAATCAAACCGCATGGACCGGTTGCTTAAATTGGCAGAACCGATTATGGCCAGCCGGTCATCTGCGATCAGCAGCTTTGAATGTATGTACAGCCCGGTTTTCCCGTCATCCAGGACAGGATAAAAAACCCCCAGGCGGCCGTGATCATCCGCTTCAAACAGGCTTTTTAAGATCCTTGCCCGTATGGAATCCATGGTACTTTGTTCCAGCCAGCCGCTGGATTTTGCCGGCAGGACAATGGCTATTTCAGGTCCTTGTTCTCTGGAAAGGCTTTTTTCAAGTACTTCTGCTATTCTGGCGGAAGTCAGATACTGGTTTTCGATATAGATATTTTTTTTGGCCGCATTAATGGCATCTGTATAAAGATTTTCCACTTCCTGCACTTGTTCACGGCATTTGTAGGCAGGCAGGGTCCGGGATATTCCTATATGTATATCTGTCAGATCGGTTTTAAGGTTTCCGGGCCATGGAGCATCTACGTCTTTTTTTACACCCGTATGCCCGGCAATATCATGACTGGTTGCCCATTTCCAGCGGTCTGTGAACAACCGTCCCAGTGCTGCGGCAGCATCTCCTTCCACAACCACCTGCACATCGTGAAAAGGGTTGTAGGCATATTTATCCGGGTTTTTTCTTCTGGCATCATCAAGCCGGTGTTCAGGGGTGTCCCAGCGGCTGTTTGTCAAATCAAGCCCGCCGCAAAAAGCCACCTGGTTATCTATCACCACTATTTTCTGGTGCTGGGAGGCACCCAGGGGATGCTGGTCATCCAGATGGAAAAATACCCGGGGATGGGTTTTCCATCCCAGTTTAAAGATGGGCATCCATTCCCGCTCCATGGTATACAGCATGGGAAAATCCCAGTTCAGTATATACACATGCAGACCAGGGGTGCGTTTTGCCTTGGCATTAAGAAAATCACCAAGATCGGTCTCATCCTCTTGTGCATCCCGGCCCCGCAAAAGCGGAATCCGGCTGTCAATATCCCAGGCAGCAATAAAAATGGATTTTCGGGCCTGGTCCATGGCATCGGCCACTGCTGCAAAATAGCCGGCACCGTCAATTAAAAAACCGGCTCTTGCTGCATGGGAAAGGCACCAGCAATTGGATTTTTCGGCAAGCAACCTATTTGGGGACGCGTTTTTCAATTAGTATTACCGGAGATTATTTTTTTTTGTCTGAATCAAATTCTTCTACAGATTCTGTCCAGGCATTACTGAGGGCCTCATAGGCATGTGAAAATCCTTTTTTTATTTCTTCCCATGCATCTGCAGAACTGGTTTTCATGCTGCCGTACCACTCAGCCACCTGATTGCGCTGTTCCCGCAGAGCTTGGAGGTTTTCCCGGGTTTGTTTGCGGGCAGCCCTGCTCATCTGTTCCCAGTTGTCTTTGATATCTGTTTCCAGCGCATCTATGCGCTTATCCAGTTTATCCAGAGTTTTTCCTGCCTGCTGTACCGCCTCATCGCGCTGATCAGCACTATAGGACTTCAAGGCTTCCATCAGGTCCTGTGCTTCCTGTTTGACTGCCTTGATCGACGTTTTGTCTTCTGACTCTCCGGCAACGCCGGGCACGGTTGTAAACATTACGGCGATTACCACCCACATGCAAACTGCACTGATTTTTTTTGTATATGTCATTTGATATCTCCTGATTTTATTGTTTCACTGCTTCGCGAACCATCTGGCTTGCATATCCCCATTCATTGTCATACCAAGCCATCACCTTGAGCAGATCACCATCCACCACCTGGGTCATGTTCAGATCCACAATGGATGCTCTGGAATCTTTGATGATGTCAGTGGAGACAATGGGGTCCTCGGTCACCCCCAGAATACCCCTGTACCGTTCGGTTTGTGATTCTTCCTGGAAAATCGCATTGACCTCCTCTACTGTCACCTCCCGCTCCGTCACAAAGACCATATCGGTAATGGAACCCACCGGCACCGGACCGCGGATGGCAACGCCGTCAAATTTGCCGCTGTACTGGGGAAGCACTTTTGTGGTGGCCTGGGCCGCACCTGTGGTGGTGGG
>JAWOEP010000022.1:0-3405 GCA_046482705.1 Desulfotignum sp. | reverse complement strand
TTCCGGTGCTGGTTGAGACGCTTTGAGAAGACGCATGGGCGGGGCAGCTCCCTTTTTGTCCTCTCCAAACCAGATGGTCTGGTGGGGGAATGGAATTTCGATGCCGCGTTCGTCAAAAATTCGTTTCATTCTTTCCAGAAAGGCCCTTCGAACCGCAAACTGGCGCATGGGTCTGGTTTTCAGTCTGACCCGGACTTCTACTGCGGAATCCCCCAGATTGTTAAGGCCGAACAGTTCCAGTTCCCCGATAATATCCGGTCCCCAGGTTTCATCCTGCTGCAGCTCTGTTGCCACATCCTGCAGGGCCTGGACAACCTCGCCGTAATCTTCCCTGTAAGCGACGCCCGCGTCCACCAGAGCGTAACCGTAGTCGCGGTTGCTGTTTTTCACGGTGGTGACCTCTCCGAAAGGTATCACAAATACTGCTCCGGTCAGGTCACGCAGGGTCAGGGTCCGAATGGTGAGGTGTTCAACGGTTCCTGCATATCCGCCTGCCTCCACCCAGTCACCCACTGAAATGGAGTCCTCCATCAGGATAAAGGCCCCTGTAATTACATCCCGGACCAGGGCCTGGGCACCAAAGCCCACAGCCAGGCCGACAACACCTGCACCGGCCAGCAGAGGGGCGATATTGATGCCTATATGGGATAAAACGCTCATGCCTGCCACCAGAATCAGGGTAATCCGGATAACGTTGTTAATTAAAGGCAGCAGGGTGAGTATTCTTTTGTTGGCCGTCCGCCCGGTGACGCCTTCGCGCTCCCGGGTCATATAGGCTTCTATTTTCAAACTCACCAGTTCCCAAAACAGAAAAGCGCCGCCGATAATCAGTGTAATCACCAGCAGCTTTGAAATGACAGTACCGCCCTGGGGCGACAATATCCAGCTGAAGGTGCCGATTCCCCAGGCCTGCAGGATCGAAAAAGCGGCAATGATGTACAGAACCCCTTTGACAGTATGCCTGAGCAAAGGAAGATACCTGTTGGCTCTGGCTTCCAGGTTCGGATAATTTTTTTTCAATTCATCACTGACCTTGAAAAGTTGATCCAGACTCCGTTGACTGATGCGTAAAAGAAAGGCGGTCAGGATAACAACCATGATGGTCAGGATCATTGCCCTGACCACAAAATAAACCCCGTCCTCGATTTCCAGAGCCCAGATTCCGAAAATGCCCAGGGTAAAAAATATGGCAGCGATGTGCCAGAAATCGGCAAATCGGCGACGTAAAGCGGTTACAGTCTGGAACTTTTGCAACCGGGGATCAGCGGTTTCCGATTCTGTCCGGGACCCGGGTTTTTCTGTCAAATGTTGGCCGCCCCGCAGCCACATGGCCACATCCGTGCGATTTTGCAGCACAAGAATGATCACCATCAGGGCAATGATCAGTCCCAGCATTTTGAGAAGAAAAAGGTGAAGACTGGCGGAAACACCAAGAATCAGGACCGCTTCAAGAATAAAGTAGCCGTAAACCGAAATTCTGACGACTCTTCTGATCCAGATGTGAAGATACTGCACGGACTCGCTGTCCAGAGGCAATAATCTCAGGGAAGGGGTGCCGGGCATGAGCAGCCGGTTGGTAAAGGCCAGAATCACCCTGACCAGGACATTGGCATTTATCAGGGTCAAGGCCATCAGTTGGGTGCCTGCACGCGGTTGGAGCAGGGGAAGCAGTCCATAAGCTGCAGCCGCAAAAGCAGCGATGGGAATCAATTCCAGCAATGTATTGCCGAACATCAGAAGGACTCTGACCTCTTTGCGGTATGTTTCACGGTCTTCCAGAGAGTTGCGGACCCTGGACAAAAGGCGGGAAACCAGCAACTGTGCCAGAAAACCTGCCAGCAGGACCAGTATGACTTTGCCACCCATTTCTCCCCAGCGCCAAAGTATTTCCGGATCCCGGGCCTGGGCGGCAATATTCCCGGCCATATCGGGTATATGGAGTATGTTCTGCCCAACGTCTGCCAGCACATGATTGATGTTTTGCATGTAGCCGGACATTGCCCTCAGCAGCTCTCCGGCAAAGCCTTTGGATTCAGCTTCTGTTTTTTCGGAAGATGCTTCGCCGGCCTGAAGAAGCACCCGCAGGTCCTGCTTAAGGTTCTCCAGCCGTTGCGGGTCTTCCAGATCCTGTAGTAATTTTTCAATACTGATTCTGGAAGGATCCGTGTTCCCGGAAGGATCCCCCTGGGCCGTTGCCTCGGATGGGTGCAGGATGAAAACAAATAATACCAGGACGAACCAGAAATAACCGCATGAACGTATGAAAGCGTGACGCATCAATTCTCCTTGGATGATTGGATCAGGGCAAAAATTTTCTTTTTTGTCTTTTTTGTGCCCATAACAACCACTTGGTTAACTGTTTGTTGCTGGCATGCAGATACCATATTTTTGCCTTTTATGCAATCGCAGCAAAAAACAAAGACAGACATGTTTCCACCACCAGGCAGGCCCTGTCAGACGTCATCCGGGGATTGCAGGGCACTGACCGGCAGTTTCAGGGTGATACAGGTGCCGGTACTGCCGGATTCGATCTCCAGGGATGCCCCCATGAGTTTGGCCCGGTAATTCATGATGCGCAGCCCCATGCCCCGGAATTCCGGGGAAGGGGTGAAGCCGGTACCGTTGTCTGTGATGCCCAGAGAAAACCAGGTTTTTTTGTGAGTCATCTCAATGATAATCCGGTCGGCCCTGCCGTGACGGATGGCGTTCTGCACCGCTTCCTGGGCGATATGGTACAGGTTGATGTTGACCATGTCGCTGCCGGCCGGTATTTTTTCATGGTACAAAAATGCGCAGTTCACCTGGTGCACTGTTCTGGTGTTGGCAGCCAGTTCCTGCATGGCGGACAAAAGGCCGTGTTTGAAGTATACCGGGCACAGGCCCCGGGCCAGGCTTCGGGTTTTGCGTATGGCTTCCTGGATCAGCCGGATAATGTTTTGTGCCGACTGGACCGCTTCAGGAGCGGTTTTTTCCATTTTGGTCTTCAGCACCTTGCTCAATCCTTCCACGCCGATGAGATGGGGACACAGATCATCGTGGAGGTCATTACCGATTTTCTGGCGTTCCTTTTCTCCGATCTCCATGATCGCTTTTTCCAGCTGCTTCACCCGGGATACATCCCGATGGGTAATCACCGTGCCCAGGGGGTTGTTGTTTTTGTCCCGGTACACCGATCCCCGGAGGGTGACATCGATGCGCCGGCCGTCTTTGGCTTTCCGGGTGGTTTCGGTGCGGGGGAGAACATGGCCTTTCAGAATGGCGTGGATCCCTTCCATGGCCTGCTTCCACTGTTCTTCGGGCACAAAATGGTCCATCTTCCTGCCCAGGCTTTCTTCCAGGGTGTAACCGAACACCCGGGTGAATGCCGGGTTCAGATAGGTCACACACCCATCCATGTCATAAACG
>JAWOEP010000480.1:0-5576 GCA_046482705.1 Desulfotignum sp. | reverse complement strand
ATCAGGCCTGACATCGCTCCCACGGTGACCCTGGACGACGGCACAAGCCCCACTGCAAAGGCATTGTGGAAAAAGACGCTGCGGGCCCTGTTTCCACCCCTGGTTCTCATTACAGCTGTGCTGGGATCCATTTTTGCCGGGATAGCATCTCCCACAGAAGCTGCGTCTGTGGGGTGTATCGGTGCGGTTGCTCTGGCAGTCTGGAACAGGCGGTTCAACCTGGAAATCTTGAAGCAGGTCTCCACCACCACCACACGGTTGACCAGCATGGTTTTTATTATTCTGATCGGGGCCAATGCCTTTGGTTTGACATTCCGGGAATTGAACGGCGATGAACTGATCCGCAGTTTTCTTTTGAATATCGCAGATGATTATAACAAATGGGTGGTATTGGCCATTGTCATGGGTGTGATTTTCCTGATCGGGTTTGTGCTGGATTTCATTGAGATTATTTTTATCCACGTGCCGGTACTGGTACCGATTCTGGTGGATGATTTTGCCTTTGATCCCCTTTGGATCTGTGTGCTCCTGGCCATAAATCTACAGGCCTCTTTCATGACCCCGCCTTTCGGGTTTTCCTTGTTTTATTTAAAAGCGGTCACCCCGCCCCAGGTGAAAACAGGCCATATTTACCGGGGCATCATTCCTTTTGTGATACTGCAGTTGTTTGGGCTCTTTATCGTTGCCATGTGGCCTGGTCTGGTCACATGGCTGCCGGGCCTGGCTTATGTGCGGTAGGGAGCGGGTTGCGGGTTTTATGGCCCGTTTCCGGCAGTGTATAGCGGTCAACTGGTTTCCTCGGGAGTGTTGAAATCCCGGATGAAGATCTCCCAGAACGCTACGAACAGCGCGGCCAGCAAAGGGCCGATCACAAAGCCGTTGATGTTGAACAAAACAAATCCCCCCAGGGTTGACAGCAGCACCAGGTAGTCCGGCAGCTTGGTGTCTCTGCCCACCAGGATGGGCCGCAGAAAGTTATCCACAAGACCGATCACCCCTGCGCCGAATCCTGTGAGAACAAGCCCCTGTATCCAGCTGCCCGTTGCAAACAGATAAATGGCCACCGGTGCCCAGACCAACCCTGCTCCCACCATGGGAATCAGAGACAAAAGGGTCATGACTACCCCCCACAGCAGCGCCGCCGGGATGCCCAGAATCCAGAAGATAATGCCCCCCAGGCTGCCCTGTATCACCGCCACCACCAGGTTGCCTTTGACCGTGGCCCGGGTGACTTCGGCAAATTTTGAAAACAGCAGGTTTTCGCGCTCATCCCCCAGGGGCAGGGCCCGTGCCAGCTGGACCACAAGACCTGATCCGTCCCGGAGCATGAAAAAAGCCAGATACAGCATCAGACCAAGGCTGATAAACCATTGCGCCGCATCCTGGCCGAACTGCACCGCATTCTGGGCGATGAACTGGCTGGCGGCAATGGCTGCTCCGGACAACTGGGATGTAAAGGTGTTCAGATCAAGGTTGAACCGGTCCATGAGCAGCTGGACAGCTGGAAATGCCTGGCGGACCTGCTCGATGCGCTGTTCTAAATTGATTTCACCGCTCTGCAGGCGCTGGTACAGGGCAGCGCCTTCCTGGAAAAAGGAAGCAAGCACAAAAAGGGTTGGAATGACACCGATGGTGATGACCACCACCAGGGTGGACAATGCCGCCAGGGTGGACCGGTTTTGCCACAATTTCAAAAACCGCTGCTGCAGGGGATAAAACAGCAGGCCGATGACACAGGCCCAGAAAACTGCAGCATAAAAGGGTTTGAGCAGGTAAAAAAATACTGCTGTCACAAGAACCAGCATGGACAGAAAAGCGCCTTGTTCCAGTTTTTTCATCAGGGATATATTCCTATCTTAATTTTTTAAAAGTGCGGTGAACTCTTTGACAGTTAAGCCAGCTTGTCTGATAATGGCACGAAGTGTGCCTTTTGCAATCTCTTTATGGTCTGGCACGGTTAAGCGGCGGAAAGGAGAGCATGATTGGCGCATAACAACGTGACTTCCTGTCTGGTGATCTTTTTCATATCCATATCTTGTTAAAGCGGCAATAACTTTTTTCCCAGAAATCTGCGGAAGAGGACTCACATTACCACCTCAACCACCTCTTCATGAATTGATGGCGGTATCGGCTCATTGTGTTTTTTTAAACTTTCCAAATATGCATTGATCGCTTCTTTTGCATTTTGCAATGATTCCGCTCTTGTCTTTCCTTGAGAAATACATCCTGGCAAAGCAGGTACTTCTGCTACAAAGACACCATCTTCATCTTGTTCAATAATAATTCTGAATTTCATATATAATCAGCCTTTCTTTATTTTAATATACAAATTATATATCAGATCCGGAAAGCAGGCAAAAGGGATTTTGTAATCGGAACAAATCAGGGAGATGTTTTTTTTCTAGGCGATGCAAAATAGCCTGCCGCCACTGTGGCACTGATGATGATACTCCCGCCGGCAAGGGTGGTGACCGCAGGGATTTCGTGGAGAATAAAAAATGCCAGCACAATGCCGTATACCGGTTCAAGACCTGTGATGACCGACGCGGTCTGGGCCCGGATCTGTTTGAGGGAGCTGATGAACAGGGTATGGGACAGGGCTGTGCATACCACCCCCAAAAAGATCAGGGCCGGCAGATCCGATACTTCCGGAGCCGGAGGCCGGATCAGGGCCAGGGGAAAAATCAGGCACAGGGCGGCAAATGCATTCTGAAAAAATGCCACTGCCACCGGATCGGACACCCGTACGTTTTTACGGTTCACCAGGGCCAGGACGGCAAAAGTGAGACCGGACAGTATGCCCAGCAGCGCGCCGAATGTGGTCTGGTTGGACAGATCGATGTCCGGCACCACCAGGCAGATGCCGATAAATACCACCCCTGCAGTAACCATGTCACGGCGGGTTAATGGTTCTTTGAATACCAAAGGTTCCATAAAGGTGACAAACAAGGGAAATGAAGAAAATGTCACCAGGCCCACTGCCACGCTGGACACCTGGATGGACCAGAAAAAAAACACCCAGTGGGCTGCCAGTAAAATCCCCTGGAGGATGAAAAGTCCCAGCATCTGTCTGGGAAAACCGCCCAGCCCTGTGCCGGAAACCGCCCGTGCATACACTGCCAGGGCCACAGCACCGAAAAAGGTTCTGCCAAAAACAATCACCAGCGGGCCTGCGGCGATGAATTTGCCGAACAGCCCTGCCAGGCCGAACAAAAACACGGCACAGTGTATCCGGAACAAGGGATGGGTCATCACCAGGGGTGATTTCATGGTTGGCATCCAGGCGGGGGCCATGTCATTGTTTCAGGCTACCTGGTCAGCTGGCGGTATTTGATGCGGGTGGGGGCATCTGCCTTGATGCCCAGCCGCTTTTTGCGGTCCTTTTCATAATCGGAATACGCCCCGTCAAACATCAGGGTTTTGCTGTCCCCTTCAAAGGCAAGGATATGGGTGGCTATCCGATCTAAAAACCACCGGTCATGGCTGATGATCACGGCGCACCCGGCAAAGTTTTCCAGGGCTTCCTCCAATGCCCGCATGGTATTGACATCCAGGTCATTGGTGGGTTCGTCCAAAAGCAGAACATTGGCTTCCTGCTGGAGCATACAGGCCATGTGCACCCGGTTGCGCTCTCCGCCTGAAATCTCTGACACTTTTTTCTGCTGGTCGGTGCCGGAAAAATTGAATTTCCCCACATAGGCCCGGGCGTTGATCTCCCTGCCGCCGATCACCAGTGTGTCACTGCCCCCGGATATTACCTGATAGATGGTTTTGCCGGGATCCAGAGAATCACGCTCCTGGTCCACGTAAGCCAGTTTTACACTTTGTCCCAGTTCGATTTTGCCGTCATCCGGTGTTTCTTTTCCGGTGATCATGTTGAAAAGGGTGGTTTTACCGGCACCGTTGGGACCCACCACCCCAACGATGGCGCCCGGTGGAATGACAAAATGCATGTCTTCCACCAGCAGCTTGTCTTCAAATGCCTTTGTTACATGCTCGGCCACAATGACCTTGTCTCCCAGACGGGGTCCCGGCGGGATAAAGATCTCCATCTCTTTTTCCTGGTCTTTTGCATCTTTTTTGAGCAGGTCTTCATAGGCCTTGATTCTGGCCTTGGATTTGGCGCGCCTGCCCTTGGGAGACATTTGGATCCATTCCAGTTCCCGTTCCAGGGTTTTCTGGCGCTTGCCTTCTCCTTTCTGCTCGATGGCCAGGCGCTGCTGCTTCTGTGCCAGCCAGGATGAATAGTTGCCTTTCCAGGGAATGCCTTCCCCCCGGTCCAGCTCCAGTATCCACCCGGCCACATTGTCCAGAAAATACCGGTCATGGGTTACGGCAATGATGGTGCCTTCGTAACGGTTCAAATGCTGTTCCAGCCAGGAAACGGACTCTGCATCCAGGTGGTTGGTGGGTTCATCCAGGAGCAGGATATCGGGCTTGGACAGCAAAAGCCGGCACAATGCCACCCGGCGCTTTTCCCCTCCGGATATGACAGCGACTTTTGTGTCTTCCGGCGGGCACCGCAGTGCGTCCATGGCCATTTTCAGCCCAGCATCCACGTCCCAGGCATCCAGGTGGTCCAGCTGCTCCTGGATTTTGCCCTGGCGTTCGATGAGCTTGTCCATCTCATCATCTGACATGGGTTCTGCAAACGCTTCTGAAACCTTTTCATATTCCGCCAGCAGATCCACGGTTTCCTGGACCCCTTCTTCCACCACTTCTCTGACGGTTTTTGCGGAATCCACCAGGGGTTCCTGCTCCAGAAACCCGATGGTATATCCCTTGGATAAAATGGTTTCCCCGGAAAACTCGGTGTCTTTTCCTGCCATGATCTTCAACAGCGAGCTTTTTCCCGAGCCGTTGAGGCCCAAAACCCCGATTTTGGCCCCGTAAAAATAAGACAGGGAAATATCTTTAAGTACCTGGCGTTTGTCGTGAAACTTGCTCACATTGATCATGGAATAAATAATTTTTTTGGTGTCTTCTGTCATGTTTTTTTCCTTACCCTGTAACAGCAATGCATTCAATTTCCACCAAAGCATCCTTGGGCAGCCGGCCCACTTCAAAGGCTGATCTGGCAGGTTGGTGCCCTGCCAGGGCTTTTTCATATACCGTGTTCATGCCGCCAAAGTCATCCATGGATGCCAGAAATACCGTGGCTTTCACAATTTTGTCCAGGCCGGAGCCGGCAGCGGTAAGCACGGCAGCCACATTTTTCATGACCTGTTCGGTCTGGGCTTCAATGGTGTTTCCTGTGATTTCCATGGTTTCAGTATCCAGGGGTATCTGGCCGGAAGCGAACACCAGGTTTCCCTGGACAATGGCATGGCTGTAAGGCCCGATGGCTGCAGGTGCCGTGGGTGCGGTAATAATATTCATTATATCTCCTTAAAAATTATGTTTGGTTTGGTTTTTATCTTTCGGACTTTTGGTAGTTCCGCAGGGGCTTGTATTATTGCGGTTTTCATCTAAAAATGCGGTTTATAGTATGTCAAGCAGGGTTGTGTTATTGTATTTTTATCTGCATTTTTCGTCGGGACCGGTGTTCTCTTCGAGTCGCGTCAGGAGCGTCGACC
>JAWOEP010000388.1:0-4467 GCA_046482705.1 Desulfotignum sp. | reverse complement strand
TCGGATTCGAGAATATCCATCATATCCTTCTGGCTTCCCCGGCCAAGGCTGTTTTTCAGGGTCTTGACAATGGGGGCCAGGATCAGTTTGTGATTGGCAAAGATCTTTTCTTCGATTTCATCTTTATCCTCTTCTCTTTTTTTTAGCAATATTCTCAAAGTGGTGTTCATATCTTCGAGTTCAGCCGTTCTTTGCTTTACTTTCTCTTCAAGGATCAGCGCGATCTCTTTTTGTTTGTTTTCCGCTTGTTTCCGATCGGTGATGTCCCTGGCGATTTCCAGGCGTACCAGGCGGCCGTCTGTCCACGGGACCGCAAGGCTGCTCAGTTCTTGCCATCGATCAGATCCCTTGTCGTAAACTTCCTGGATACTGGGCTCTGTGGGGTTGCCGGCCTTATCCACCAGCCTGAGTTTGTTGCAGATGTCACAGGGCCCATCCTGTTTTCCATGGATGGCTGCCCAGCAGACCTGACCGGTCAGGTCTGCGTTGTGCTCTTTTATCATGTAATTGTTCATAAAAAGGATCTCATAGGAGATCATGTCGGTAATGTAGACACTGGATTCAATCCGGTTCAGAACCGATTCCAGTTGATGTCTGCCGTATTTGAGCAACCGCTCGGTGCGTTTCCGGTCGGAAACATCGATGATGACGGTGCGAACCCGGGCTTCCCCCTGACAGGACTCCGGGATGGCGGTGCTTTCCAGTTGCACATCCAGAACGCCCCCCCCTTTTTTTTTCATTTTAAGATCACAGACCTGCCGTTTTTTTGACGCAAACAGTGTTTGCATGTGCAGGTAATAAATATCCTGGTCTTTGGGAAGGATATACTCGGAAAGCGATCGGTTGAAAAGAGAACCCCTTTCCGTTTCCAGTAGCCGGGCCAGGGTCAGGTTGGCATCGAAAATCTTTCCCTTTGCATTCAAGGTGACATATCCCACAGGCGTAAAATCATACAGCTGGGTATAATGGATTTTAAATGCCATCAATTCCTGCTGGGCCCGGCGAAGCTCATCGTTTTGAAGTTCCAGTTCAATCTGGAAGGTCTGGAGTTCGTGAATGAGCCGGAGCGGATCTTCAACCGCAACCAATTTACTTGAAAAATCCGGTTTTGCCATCAATTCCTCAGCCTGCCGGCGCAATGCATTGAATTTTTCTTCGGCTGTTTTATTTTTCATCCTGGATGACCCTTTCAATGGTGACGACCCCGTTAATCATATCTCTTTCATCTCTCAATGCCAGGACCATCACCCAGACCTTCAGGACGGTACCTGACCGGGTTGTTCGAAAGGTTTCAAGGCTGTCAAACAGTTTGCCCTCAAATGCCTGGTCTATCAATCCCAGAGACGCTTTGCGATTCTCTTCGGGTATCATCTCCTTGATATTCATTTTCAGGGCCTCGGATTCCGTATACCCGTACATGTCCACAGCACCCTGGTTCCAGAAGGAAATCGCGCCTTTTTTATCCTGGATCAGGATAGCGTCCTTTGCATCCATAATCACGGACAGGCGCCGGGCCGTCAGGCGATACCGGTTGAATTCGGTGATATCTTCAAAGGTCACCACCACGCCGTCAATGACATTCTGCATGGTGCGGTACGGCATGATCCGGGTTCTGAAAACCTTGCCGTCCCGGCTTTCCACTTCAAATTCCTGGGAGATCAGATCTTTTAAGACCTGCAGGGCATGGTAATTGCATTCTTTTTCCACTGAACCTAACAGCGGCCAAATCGTAGGCGCGGTCAATTTTGATGGTGGAGGGAGGATATGGTGTAACATCACGGATACCACCTACGAGGAACTCCAGATAGGTATGGCCATGGAGATGAGCTTCCGGGAGGTCTTCTACGACTATGGGATCCACAACTATTTCTGGAAAGCTATTCCCACGGTGGTGGCGGCCGCATCCGTGAACGACCAGGTGGCCCGGTTTGTCCAGTCCGTGTTTGCCTGTCCCACCTTCCGTGTGTATATCAACCATGATCCCATCGGCACCCAGATCGGCGGGGCCATGAAAAATGTGCTGGCCATTGCCGCAGGTATCTGCGACGGCATGAACATGGGGCTGAACCCCCGGGCCGCGCTGATCACCCGGGGACTGACGGAAATGAACCGCCTGGGCACGCGCCTGGGGGCGGATCCGCTCACCCTGTCCGGCCTGGCCGGGGTCGGGGACCTGCTGCTCACCTGCACCGGGGCATTGAGCCGGAATTACACGGTGGGGGTCCAGATCGGCCAGGGCAAAAAACTGGATGATATTATTTCTGAAATGCGCATGGTGGCCGAAGGCGTGAAAACCACCCGATCCGTGTACAACCTGTCCCGAAAACTGGGGGTGGACCTGCCCATCTGCAATGAAGTGTACTATGTCCTGTTTGAAAATTACCCGTTGGAACAAACCATACAGCGCCTGATGAACCGTTCGTTGAAACATGAGCTGGACGGGGTGTTGTAATTTTGATCAAACATGGGGCTGCAGGAGACGGTGTGCTTTGGCAGGCGAACCATGTCAAGACAAGGGGGCGGATATGCCTTACGTGAATATCAAGATTACCAAAGAAGGGGCCACAAAAGAACAGAAAGCGCAGCTCATCGACGGTGTCACCCGGCTGCTCAAAGAGGTGCTGGGAAAAAACCCCGCCACCACTTTTGTGACCATCGAGGAAGTGGACACGGACAACTGGGGAATCGGCGGCATCCCGGTCACGGAACTGCGAAAACAGCAGAAATGACCGGTTGCTTGCGCCAGCGTTGAACCATGGCATTTTCCATTCGTGACAGCCTGGGACTGCCCACGGGCGCCGGCGTGATCAGCCTCATCGGCGCCGGCGGCAAAACCAGCCTGATGTTCGGTTTGGCCCGGGAACTGGCGGTCCTGGGTCATAGCGTTTTGACCACCACCACCACCCACCTGTTTTTTCCTTCCAGAAACCGGTCTCCGGTCACCCTGGTGACAGAAACAGTGCCGGCGTTTCTGGCCCGGGCCGGGACGGCATTAAAAAATCATAGCCATGTTTCCGCCGGCACCCGCCATATGCCGGAGAGCGGCAAACTCAAGGGCTTTGCCGCCGCCACGATCGACGAGATCTGGCATGCCGGACTGTTTGACTCGATCATTGTGGAAGCGGACGGGGCCCGTCAAATGCCCATCAAGGCCAGTGACACCCATGAACCGGTGATGCCGTCCACCACCACGGCCATTGTTCATGTCACCGGCCTGGACGCCTTGAACACCCCGGTGGATGACACCCATGTGCACCGGCCCGCCATATTCTGCGCCAATACCGGTCTGGCACCCGGCAGTCGGATAAACATCGAGGCCATGGCGATCTCCTGTGTGCAGGAGATCCGTAAAGCCTGGACTCTGGCCGGATCTGATCCGGCTGTCGTGGTCTGGCTCAACAAGGCGGATGACCCAGCGCGGATAGCGGCCGGCCATACGGTGGCGGCCCGGCTGAAAAAGCATCGCAAGGATATTGAAGCCCGCCTGTCCCGGCAGGCCCCATGGCCCGGCCGGGTGGTGATCGCCAGCCTGTTTGATCCGGACCCGGTCAAGGAGGTGGTGATTCTGTGACTTTAGACAGCGCCGCTCCCCGGAACAAGAAAGTCGCCGGCATCATTCTGGCGGCCGGATGCGGCTCCCGCATGGGAAAAGCCAAACAGCTGCTGCCCTTTGGCCGCACCACCCTGCTGGGCCATGTGATGGACACTGTCCAAAGTGCCGGGCTTGATTGTGTCGTTCTGGTTCTGGGATTTAACGCCGGACAGGTTCGCCATGCCCTGAACCTGCCCCGCCGGGAACAGGCACGCCCATACAGGACCAGCATTCAGGTGATCGATAATCCGGACTGGCATAAAGGCCAGTCTTTTTCCGTGGCCGCCGGTCTCAAGGCCCTGCCGGCGGACATGGACGGAGCCCTGTTTCTGCTGGGGGACCAGCCCCTGGTTACGGCCCGGTTTTTCAACCCAAGGTATTTGATTCCCATCGTGATTTTTTGAATTTTTCTCTTGCTTTTCACTTCTAGCCATCATCAATTAAACCTCCTTGCCCACGCGAGCCATTTCAGAGAGTAACTTATTAATTTGAATCTCATCATTACTTGAATCAATTGAAGTGAAATCAACATCTGCAATGATGTCCAAGAATAATGCCTTTACACTTCGTTCGATGGGGGATTTAAGAATTACCCTGCTCAATTTCGTGAATAATTCCCCCTTGGAATATTTCTTTTTCTTTAATATGTCCCTGAGCTGTTTTCGTATGCCTTTAAAATTTCGCTCCAAGATCCTACTAAATAATCCCTCGACCATGTTACTTTTCAATTTTTGCCTGGTATCCGATAAGGTCTCCAGATTAATCGCATCACTATGCAACTTTGTTAATTGTAATAAATCCAAGACTTTTCCTATATTATTATGCGTAATGTATCGTAAATAATTCAATTCATTCAACTTGATATTCAAATTTTG
>JAWOEP010000281.1:0-10353 GCA_046482705.1 Desulfotignum sp. | reverse complement strand
TGATCCAGTTGGAAATGGATGTTATGTTGGAAGATGAGGTGGATAAGATAAGAGATATGGATTAGGTGGTTATGATCCAGTGCGTGGGGTCCCGGGAACCGGAAAATCCCAACTGCTCCAGGATCTGCTGCCAGGCTGCCATGAAAAATGCCCTGAGAATCAAGGAGATCAGCCCGGACACCCAGATTTATGTCTTGTACCGGGATATGCGCACCTACGGGTTCCAGGAGGAATATTACCGCAAAGCCCGGGATCTCGGGGTGAAATTCATCCGGTTTTCTCTGGACACAAGACCAAAGGTGGTGGAAACCGGCAATTTGCTTTCCGTGCATGCCCATGATTTTATTTTGGACAGAGACATTGAAATTGCTGCAGACTGCGTGGTCCTGAGCACAGGGCTCATTGCGGATGATGAAACCACGGAAGATCTGGGCCTGATGTTTCATCTGCCCAGGACAATTGATAACTATTTTCTGGAAGACCATGTAAAACTGCGGCCCGTGGATATGGCCCAGCGGGGATTTTTCCTGGCCGGTACCGCCCATTCCCCCAAAACCATCAGGGAAAGTGTGACCCAGGCCCAGGCAGCAGCCGGCCGGGCCCAGACCCTGCTGGCCAAAAAAGAGATCAACCTGGGGGCCTGCGTGGCAAAGGTGGATCCGGACAAATGCGCCTCCTGCCTGGTGTGCGTGCGGGCCTGCCCCTTTGATGTGCCCTTTATCAATGCAGAAGGGGTCTCCCAGATCGATGCGGACAAATGCCATGGATGCGGGGTGTGTGCCGGGGATTGTCCTGCCAAGGCCATCCAGCTGCTGGCCTATGAAGATGATCAGATCCTGGCGAAATTAGACGGCTTATTCGAGAGGTAAATATTTATGGAAAACTTTGAACCTGAAATTGTCGCATTCTGCTGCCATTACTGTGCATACACTGCAGCAGACATGGCCGGCAGCAAACGCATATCCTACCCGTCCAATGTCAAGATCATCCGGGTACCCTGCACCGGAAAGGTGGATGCCATCCACTTGATGAAAGCCCTGGAAAAAGGGGCTGACGGGGTTTACGTGGCCGGATGCCTTGCCGGGGACTGCCATTTTAAAAACGGCAATCTCCGGGCCCAGGCCAGAGTGGACCGGGTGAAAAAAGTGCTCATTGAACTGGGATGGGAACCTGAACGGGTGGCCATGGTCAACATGTCCGCCGGCATGGGCGAAAAATTTGCCGAAACTGCCAGAGAATTTACTGAAACCATAAAAAAACTGGGCCCCAGTCCTGGAAAACTTGCCGGGAATGAAAGCAAGGCTGCCAGTTAAACACAATATCTTCGGAGAATATACATGATTACAGCAGAACAAAAACCCATACAGGAAATTATCCAGTATATTGCACCCTACAGCAGGATCCTCCTGGTGGGCTGCAATGAATGTGTGACTGTCTGTGCAGCCGGCGGCAGAAAAGAGGTCGGCCTGCTGGCATCCGCGCTGCACCTGAACAGCCTCAAACAGGGCAAAACCATCGATATCAAGGAGATTACGCTGGAACGGCAGTGTGATCCGGAATATGTTGAAGAGTTGGCCCCCTATATTGACGGGGCCGATGCCGTGGTTTCCATGGCCTGCGGCTGCGGTGTGCAGTCTGTTGCCGGCCGGTACAAGACCTCCCCGGTGTTTCCGGCGGTCAATACCCGGTTCATGGGCGCTTCTTTGGGCCAGGGTGTCTGGGCTGAGCGGTGCAAAGGCTGCGGAGACTGCGTTCTGGGTATCACCGGCGGGATCTGCCCTGTGGCACGGTGTTCCAAACACCTGCTCAACGGCCCCTGCGGCGGCACCTCCAACGGCCAGTGCGAGATCAGTCCGGATGTGGATTGTGCCTGGCGCCTCATCTGGGAGCGGCTGAAAGAACTGGGCATGGAAGACAGGTATGAAGATCTCATGAATGCAAAGGACTGGAGACCTGGTGGCGCCGCCGGACCCGGAAAAATTATCAGGGAGGATTTGGCACAATGAACACAGAAAGCAGACTTGAAAAAATTCTGGCATCCGGTGAACTGGCAGTAACCTCCGAGTGCGGCCCCCCCCGGGGCGCACGTCCTGAAAAGGTCAAGGAAAAATCCGCTTTGCTCAAAGACCATGTGGACGGCATCAATGTCACGGACAACCAGACCGCCATGGTCAGGATGTCCTCCTTTGCCGCAGCCGTGATCATCAAGCAGATGGGGCTGGACCCCATCTTGCAGATGGTGTCCCGGGACAGAAACCGGCTGGCCATGCAGAGCGATATCATCGGGGCCTATGCCTTTGGCATCAACACCATGCTGTGCCTGTCCGGCGACCATGCCAAATTCGGGGACCACCCCATGGCCCAGGGCGTGTTCGACATTGATTCCGTGCAGATGATCAACATGGTCCGGCGCATGCGCGATGAAGAAACCTTTCAGGGGGGCGCCAAGATTGACGGGGCACCCAAAATGTTCATCGGTGCGGCTGCCAACCCCTTTGCCGATCCCTTTGAACTGCGGGTCATGCGCCTGGCCAAAAAAATCAAGGCAGGTGTTGACTTTATCCAGACGCAGTGTATTTTTAACCTTGATAAATTTGAAGAATGGATGAAAGGGGTGACCGACCGGGGCCTGGATGAAAAAGTGCATATCCTGGCAGGCATAACCCCCATGAAATCCGTGGGCATGGCCCGGTACATGAAAAACAAGGTGCCGGGAATGGATATTCCCGATGCGGTGATCAAGCGGCTGGAAGGGGTGTCCAAGGAACAGCAGCCGGAAGAGGGCATAAAAATGGCAGTGGAATCCATTGAACGGATAAAAGAGATCAAAGGGGTTCACGGGTTTCATATCATGGCCATTGAATGGGAAGAAAAAGTGCCCCAGATTGTTGAACAGGCCGGACTGTACCCCAGACCCGCCGTGTAGATGCAGGGTGTTTATACCAGAGACAGATACCAAAAGTCTTGTCAGGACAAAAACTATAAGGAGATCGTAACATGAGCGAACAAAAACTCATTCTGGTTGTGGATGATGACCCGGATCTGGTGGAGGCTGTCTCCATGAAGCTGGAAACCAAAAACTTCCGGGTGGCCAAAGCCTATGATGGTGTGGAGGCCATGGACCGGATCAAGGAAGAAAAACCGGCCCTGGTGATACTGGATGTGATGATGCCCCGGAAAAACGGATGGGATGTGTGCGAGGAGATCAAAAACAGTGATGATCTCAAAGACATTGCCGTGGTGCTGCTGACTGCTGTGGCGGATTCTGTCAAAACCACCAGCTATACCCACCATGACGGCAAAACCACCCTGGCGGATGACTATATCCCCAAACCCATCGACCTGGATGAACTGATGGAGATCGTGACCGATCATTGCGGTTAGGCTCCACAGGCTGTCCATTCTGCCTGCATAACCATATTGCCATGAATGGCGGGGGAGGACCGGCTGTCGTCCCGCCATCATGGCTTTTTGCAATATATTGTGTGCCTGCGTATGAAGCAGATATCCATTAACGGCATCCGCCTGGGCAGAAAGATGGTCCAGGCCGGCCGATATTCGGTGCCCGGGGAAAACAATACCCCTGTGTATCAGACCCTGGCCCGCAACCGGATCAATATGGTCTGTGCCGGGCTGCATAGCCTGGGCAAAATTCAGGTGTTTTCCTGCTGTCTGGAGGCAGAACACCGGCAAACTGCGGCCCGTCTTTTGGGAGATGTTCCTGATCTGCCGGATGTGTGCATGGTGTCCATCTATCCCCACCACGGCAGCATCACGGTCCCCGGGACGTTGCTTTGGATGCTGGGGCGGGCGGGCATCGGATTTGCGCACCTGGTGTCTTCCCATGCCCTGGTTTGTATGGTCATCAACACCCGTGACCAGGACCGGGTGATTTCCCTTGTGGAATCCGCCTTTGACCTTCCCCCGTCCCACACCCCCTATTTTCAGGAGATCCAGGAAGATATTTCCTGTTTTCTGCAAAAATACCCGGAGACCCGGGCTTTTTATGTGGAAGAAAAAATCAAGACCTATGGCATCGGGCTCACCCCCGGCCTGGCACTGCACCAGATCCGCTGCAAAGGCAGGGAACTGGCAGATGCCGGTGAATACATGGCCGGTATGGCCCGGGCCGATAAAAAGTTTTATTTTGTATCTGCCATGCCCGGGCCGCAAGATGCATATGACCTGTTTTTGCTGACAGATCCGGATGCCGGCACTGGGTCGGCAGAGACTGCGGATCTTATCAGTTTTCACGGGCCCCATTTCGGGGACAGGTACAAGATTCTGGGAACAGCCATGGACTGTCTCGGGGCCGGCGGGGTACCGGTTATCCTGGTGGGATGCACCGGCGCCAGCATCAGCCTGGTGGTGCCCGAAGGCCGGGGACAGGATGCCAGAAACGCCCTTGCCGGTGGATTTGAAGCCCCATGAAACAAGAGAACCACAGCCCGGAAGAACTGTTCTGGCGGATCAGGCTGTTTGATTCTCTGTCCTATCCATCGGTGGTGATCTCCCCGGACAAGACCGTGGTGGGGGCCAACAAAAAGTTTTATGATGTGTACAGCCTGTCTCCTGAAGACATCCTGGGCAAAAAGTGTTTTCATTCATTTTTGTACAAGGACACCCCCTGTAATTCAGACGCCTGTCCCATATCCAAAGTGATCAAGAGCAGAGAAGTGCACTCCTATATCCTCAAGCACCAGTACAAATGGGAAGAACGGGTGTTTTCTCCTATTTTGGATGACACCGGGGCGGTGGCATTCGTGCTTTCCAGTATCCGGGACATCACCCGGACCAAATCTTTGGAAAACCAGCTCATCGGGGTCAAGGAGTTTATCACCCGGGTCATTTATGCCTCTGCCAGTGCCATTGTGGCGGCAGACCGGTCCGGCAAGATCGAGCTGATGAACTCCGTGGCCAAGGAATTGTTCGGGGCGTATAACGGTGGTGAGGGCACCATCACCCATACGGAACAGCTGTATCCGCCCGGAAAGGCCAAGGAGATCATGCGCATGCTGCGGGATGAAAAGATCGGCGGCAGGGGCAAGCTGATCATTCCCAGAACCACCATTGTCAATGCCGGAGGCGAAGAGATCCAGGTGGAGATGTCGGCGGCCATTATCTATGATGAACACGGCAATGAATCAGCCACCATGGCCATTTACAATGATCTCAAGGACAAGATCAAGGTTGAAAAACAGCTCAAACTGACCCAGAAACAACTGGCCCAGTCCGAAAAAATGGCATCTCTGGGACAGCTGGCTGCCGGGGTGGCCCATGAAATCAACAACCCGTTGACCGGGGTGCTGTTTTATGCCAGCCTGCTTCTGGAGCGGCCGGATCTGGATGAAGATGCAAAAGAAGACCTCTCCTATATTGTGGAGGATGCCAACCGGTGCAAAAATATTGTCAAAAGCCTTCTGGTGTACAGCCGGAGCACGGATTCCAACAAGCGCATCGTCCAGATCAACGAGATTGTGGAGCAGAGCCTGAAACTGATCAGGGACCAGAAAAAGTTCCGCAACATCCAGATCCGGCGGTATCTGCCCGAAGAGATGATGCTCATCAATGCCGATACCAGCAAACTGAACCAGGTGATCATCAATCTGGTGATCAATGCGGCAGATGCCATGCACGGCAACGGCAAAATCACCCTGCACACCTACAAGGACAAACCCCATAAAAAGGTGTTTCTGGAAATAAAGGACACAGGAGAAGGTATTCCCAGAGAAAACCTGTCCAAAATATTTGATCCGTTTTTCACCACCAAGGAGGTGGGAAAAAGCACGGGCCTGGGCCTGAGCATTGTTTACGGCATCATCGAGGAGCACGGCGGTAAAATTGCCGTCAAAAAAACCGGTGCCAAGGGAACCACGTTCATCATTGAATTTCCTTTGTACCTGCCCGCCGAAGACGGGCCCCATTTTTGCGATCCCTCTATGCTGGAATAAAAAAACAACACCCGGTAACGGGTTTTACATGATAACAGGAAACTTGCTGATATGTCTGAATTACCAACCAGTGATGAAAAAAACACAGCCAATGGTTCCGCCCCGGAGCCCAATGACCAGGATATCTTTTTTACACCCAGGGTCCTGGTGGTGGATGATGAAGAACGGATCCGGAAAGCCTGCCAGCGCCTGCTCAGCCGGGAGGGCTGTGATGTGGCCATGGCCGACAACGGGATAAAGGGCCTGAAGATGATCGATGAGGCCCATTTTGATATCGTTCTGCTGGATCTGATGATGCCGGGGATGTCCGGCATGGACGTGCTGACCGGGATCAAGGCCCGGCACCCGGATACCGTGATTATTGTGATCACCGGATATGCCACCCTGGAGCATTCCATTGAAACCATGAAAAAAGGGGCGTTTGATTTTTTGTCCAAGCCGTTTTCTCCCCAGGAACTGCGGCTGGTGATATCCAAAGCCATTGAGTTTATCCGCACCCTTCAGGACATCTCCAGTGAGAAATCACGCATGCGGGTCATGGTGAATACCCTGAGAGAAGGGGTGTTGACAACAGATCACCAGAAACGCATTGTTCTGGCCAATCCGGCTTTTTTAAAAATAGTCGGTTCTGACAAACGGTCCGCCATCGGCCAGGATGTCAGGGATGTTGTGGAAGACCGGCGGGTTCTGGAAATGATCGACCAGGCCATTGCACAGCCTGATGACCAGTTTGCTGAAATCACGGATGAACTCACCCTGGCTGCTGAAGGGGACCGGGAAGAGCGGGTCATCGGTATCCGGTGCATCCCTTTCCGGGACCGGCTCAACCGGAATCTGGGGGCGGTGACGGTATTCCATGATATCACCGCCTTGAAAAAAATGGACCAGCTGAAATCAGATTTTGTGTCCATGGTGGCCCATGAAATCAAAAGTCCCTTGAATTCCATTCTCATGCAGCTCAAAGTGGTCCTGGACGGCCTGGCAGGGGACCTGACCGAAAAGCAGACCCAGATCTTGTCCAGGAGTGCGGACAAAATCACCTCCCTTTCAGACCTGGCAGCAGAGCTGCTGGATCTGTCCAAAATCGAATCCGGACTCATCAACCAGGAGCGGGAAGAACTCAATTTGTCCCGCCTGATTGCAGAACAGGTGCAGTTTTACCGGGGACAGGCTGATGCCAAATCCATCCATCTCACCAAAAAAACCTGCCCGGATGACATGTTTGTCATGGGCAACCGCACCAATATCGAAGAGGTGCTGGCCAACCTGATTTCCAATGCCATCCGGTATACCCCTTCCAATGGGAAGATAACAGTATGGTGCGGCAAAGATGATGATTTTGTCAATATCCATGTGGCAGATACAGGGCTTGGCATACCAGAAGAATACAGGGCCCAGATATTTGACCGGTTTTTCCGGGTCAAGAATGAAAAAACCCGGTATATCAATGGTACCGGCCTGGGGCTTGCCATTGTAAAAAGTATTGTGGAATCCCATCACGGCACAATCCAGGTGGTTTCACAGGAAGGTCAGGGCAGCCATTTCACAGTGAGTCTGCCCAGATCCCAGTACAAGATATAAGATACAGGGTCCGGCTTTTTTCCTTGTCATTTGGACCAAAAAATCATATGCATGGCATGAACAAAGGGAAATTGATTTTCTAAAGCGGGGTCTTGCGTGCACAAAGATGCCAGACTGGAAAAAAGCGAACGGCTGAACCTGGTACTCACCACCATCCGGGATGTGGGCCGGCTGCTCATCAGCGAGGGAGACAAAGGCAGACTGGTCCAGGGAATCTGTGATATCCTGGTGGGCAAGCGCGGATATTACAACGCCTGGATCGGCCTTATGGACCAGGAGGGCAGGGTTTTCCTGGTGGCGGATTCCGGGTTCACCGACCGGTTTGAAAAGGTGCGCAGCCAGATCCTGGACCAGGAATTTACCCGGTGTATCAAAAAAGCCCTGGCATCGGATCAGGTGTTTGCCGTCCTGGATCCGGTAAAAGAATGTGCCCGGTGTCTGCTTGCCCGGGGGTATGCAGACCGCGGCGGGCTGGCCGCAGGCCTTGTCCATGAGCAGCGCAGTTTCGGGTTCATGGTGTTGTCCATTCCCGGGCATCTGGCAGCTGACCAGACCGAAAAGCACATTGTCAAGGAGATGGCGGATGACATTGCCGCAGCCCTTTACCGCCTGGATCTGGAAGAAAAACAGAAAAAAGCGGAACTGGCCACCCAAAAAAGCCGGGCCCGGTTCAAAACATTGATTGAAAATTCTCTCAACTATATTTCCATTATCCAGAACCACGAGATCGTCTATCAGAAACCCGGCCAGCGCAAGGTGCATTCTTTGATGACCCATGTGTTCAATCCGCCGCAGTTCTCCCATGTCTATGCCGGTGACAGGGAGCGGATCAGCCGGAAATACCGGGACCTTCTGGCAGGACAGGTCCAGCGCATGGAAGAAGATTTCAGGTATTACCCCAAAGGAACGGGCCAGGCAGCCTCTGAAGTGAGATGGGCCTTGATTTCCGCTACCATGATCGATTACCTGGGGGTGCAGTCTGTGCTCACAAACATCATGGATATCACCGATTCCAAGGAGGTGGAGCATTTTTTGCGCATCCAGGACAAGATGACTTCCCTGGGACGGGTCACCGCAGGCATTGCCCATGAAATCCGCAACCCCTTGTCCGGAATATACATTTATCTCAAAGCCCTGAAAAAAATTTACAATGAGATGGGGGACATCACAAAGGTGGTGTCCATCATCGACAAGATTGAACTGGCTTCGGACAAGATTGAATCCATTATCAAGCGGGTCATGGATTTTTCCAAACCGGGCCAGCCCAGGTTTGTGTTTGCCAATCTCAACACCTATATCGATGAGGTCACCAAACTCACTGCCGTGACGCTCCGCAAAAGCGGGATACGGTTTGTCAAAAACCTGGATCCGGATATCCCGGAGTGTTTTGTGGAGCCCCACCTTATAGAACAGGTGATCCTCAACCTGATCACCAATGCAGCCGAGGCCATGAAAAATTTTTCCGGGGAAAAGCAGATTGAACTGTCCACCACCAGCACTGCCGATCATGTTATTATTCAGCTCAATGACACAGGCCCGGGAATCCCCATATCCCGGCAGGGCAAGGTGTTTGATCCATTTTATACCACAAAATCCAATTCATCGGGCATCGGGTTGAGCATCTGCCACCGGATCATCCTGGACCACGGCGGGGTGCTCAAGCTTACTTCCGCTGAAAACAAAGGCACCCGGTTCACCATTGAACTGCCTTTGAAAACCGGAAACAGCAGCAGGGAAACCAGAGAAGGCAGCAGGGAGTGATCCGGTACAGCATTGCCATTGTGGATGATGAACAGACCATCCGGGACGGCCTGGATCTGGTGCTGGCAGACACCTATGACCTGGCCCTTTACGAGGATGCGGAAAGTTTTGCCGCAGCCCTGGCAGACAAGGTGCCGGACCTGGTGCTCATGGATATCGGCCTGCCCGGCATGAGCGGCATCGAGGCCTTAGGGCTTGTCAAGGCACAGCACCCCGGACTGCCCGTGATCATGATTACGGCGTTTGAAGACATCCAGATGGTGATCCAGTCCATGAAACTGGGGGCATTCGATTTCATCCTCAAGCCCATCAACCCGGACCTGCTGGAACTGACCATACAGAAGGCGGTTGCCTCCATTGCCCTGGTCAAGGAGGTCCAGCTGCTCCAGGAAAAATTCCTCCGGGAAAACGAGCCCTGCTTTATCGGGGAAAGCAAAAATATCGAGGATATCATGGATTTTATCAACCTGGTATCCAGCAGTCCGGACACCCCCATCATGATCCTGGGGGAAACCGGCACAGGCAAGGAGCTGATCGCCAAAGCCATCCATGCCAGAAGCCCGGTATTCCAGGGGCCGTTTGTGGCGGTGAACTGTTCGGCCTTTCCCGAAGACCTGCTGGAATCCGAGCTGTTCGGATACGAGGCCGGTGCGTTTTCCGGGGCCAGACACCAGGGCAAAAAAGGGTTTATCGAAGAAGCCCACCAGGGAACCCTGTTTCTGGACGAGGTGGCAGACCTGAGCCCGGCCGGCCAGGCCAAACTGCTCAGATTCCTGGAAAACGGAGAATTTTACAAAGTAGGGGGGACCCGCACCTACAGGGTATCCACCCGGGTGGTGTCTGCCACCAACAAGAATCTGGATGAACTGGTGGCAGCCGGCAGGTTCAGAAAGGATCTGTATTTCCGGCTCTGTGTGGTCAAGGCCAATATCCCTTCCCTGAACGAACGGCCTGATGATATTCTGCCCCTGGCCAAGTATTTTCTGCAGCAGTTCAATGAGAAATTCGGCAAATCTTTGACAGGGTTTACAAAAGATGCCAGACAGGGCCTGGTCTCCCA